>DATLNW010000080.1:0-6438 GCA_035536575.1 Lysobacterales bacterium | reverse complement strand
AAAAACAAATTACTCGATAAACAAAAAAAGGGTAAAAAGAAAATGGTAACAACTGGAAAAGTACAACTCTCCCAAGACGCTCTGTTCTCAATGATAACAGATGGAAAATAATTTATGATTAAAGCAATAATCTTTGATTTTGACGACACACTTGTTAAAACGAAAGAGTGCAAATGGGATGCTTTAAAAGAAACAGGCAAGCGTCACTATGGACTGGATATAACAGATGAACATATAAAAAAATTCTGGGGAAAGCCATTTGATGAAATGCTCAGTGGAGTCTTAATGAATTCGGATAAATATATAAATCTGAAAATTAATTATGAGTCAGTTACCCAGGAATTCCCCATGAAAGCGTTTGATGATGCTGTATCAGTCGTAAACAAACTTTTAGAAAATTACAAAATAGGTATCCTCTCTTCCAGCTCAAAATCTCTCTTAATGAATGACTTGAAATTACTCAATTTTCCCGCTGATAAATTTTCTTATATACAAACATACGAGGATACGCAGGAGCATAAACCCCACCCCGAAGTTTTTTCTCCGATTCTTACCCATCTTAAAAAGAACGGGATTGGAAAAGAAGAGTTAATTTATGTAGGAAATGCAGTAATCGATTTTGAGGCCGCAAAACATGCGGGTCTCAAGTTTTGTGCCATATTATCTGAGGAGAACGTAAAAGATTTTGAAGCTATGGAAAGCACCCAGGATTCTGAGAAAATAAAATTGATTTGCTTTAACTCGTATACTGATTTTCAAAATGTCCTCAACTCCGCTTCTTTGATATAATCACTTCATGAATAACAAATCCATAAATACTTTGGTCGTTGGGGGTTTTAATACTGACATTGTTGCGCTCGGTGCTGATAAAATTCTTTCAGCAGGTGAACTCACATATGCAAAGTCTATCAAAATCGGACCCGGAGGAAAATCTGCCAATATGGCCCGCATGACAGCTGTCCTCCTTGGCAAAAATAGAGTTGCTATTATTGGAAAAACATCTAAAGATCCATATGGATTATGGAAACTCCCTGTTGACGCACTTAAAAAATCGGGTGTTAATTTAGATAATGTCAAAATTGAAAGTTTTGAAAAGTCCGGGCAATTTCCGGGTATTGCTCTGATCCCAGTTGATAAAGAAGGAAGAAATCAAATATATGTTGTGCCTGGCATTACAGAATCTTTCTATCCATCAGATATAGATGAAGCAGACGAAATATTTGAAATAGTCCAAAAAAACAAGGGCAATCTGGTCCTTGCCTTGGAGCTTCCTTTAAAGACAGTGATTTATGCTATAAAAAAAGCCGTAAAAATGGAAATTAGAGTCTTGCTTGATCCGGGAGGAATTGAGGAAAATAAAGATTATTCAGAATTACTCCGACAAAAAATTTTTCTGATTAAACCTAACGAGCACGAAATTAAAATACTGACAGGAATTAAAATTGAAGGATTTGAGACTGCAAAAAAGGCAGCAGAAAAATTAATTTCCCAAGGGATAGAAAATGTTTTTATTACAGTTGGAAAAGCAGGCGGATATTTATTTAGTAAAAACTTAAAAACCCATATCCCAATCCCTGATATAAAAATAGGATCAATAAAAGACGAAACGGGGTGTGGCGATCAGACCATTGCTACTATATCGGCTTCTTTAACTGAAGGAAAAGATATTCTAACTGCTGCAAGAATTGGGATATTGGCCGGAACCTTACAATTTGCCAAACATGGAATCGTACCTGTTAGCAAAAAGGAGTTAGAAAAATACTTTTAGTGTTTTGAGGAGGTTCCTGTTGCTTTTTCAACTGCTTCCAACCGTACGTCCTGCTCAACCAGTTTCCCCGCAACGCCTTTACGCAAATCTCTAATTTCTCCTTTTAGATCTGCTCTTACTTCATTTATTTCTGCTTTCAATTCTACTTTTACATCTTTAATTTTTGTTGTTAACCCTTCTTTTACCATTTCCACTCGCTTGCCCTGTCTCTCTTCTGAAGCCTTGATTTCTGCTTTTAGATTTGTTTCAGTTGTCTTGGCTCTGGCATCAATCAGCCGGGCAATTTGCTGGAGTAACTCATCAGGTTTCATTTGCATAACAAAATAATAATACACAATTCGCTTCAAACGGACAATAGGTAAAAATAGGTCAAAGGAAGAAGAAGAGGAAACCGCCTCCAACTATTATTGTCAGTAGCAATGCTCCAATTCCTAGTACAACCTCTGTAGTACCTGTTGGTGGTAGACTGACTGGAGGCTCAACAGGTGGTGCTGTTGTGACACCGTTCCCGGTAACCGTAACAGTTTGCGTGCAACTGGTTGAGGCGCTTATCCCATTAGCGTTATCCGTAAGAACAGCTGATGCAGTAAACGTTCCGGCAGTATTGTACGTGTATGCTGTCTGTGCACTGACTGAGGCCGTCCCTACCCCACTTGCCGGGTCAGTTACGTCTACCACTTGCCCATCGCCAAAATTGAATGTGACTTTGCTCACAGTTCCATCAGGATCACTTCCTGTAGCACCAAAATTAAGTGATAAAGGAGCAGCACCAGAGGGCGATTTATCAACAGTAAGCGTTGTACAAACGGGTGATGTATTTGCAGAGGGCGTCGCACCGCCTGCAGGAGGAAGAGAAACAGGAGGAAGAGAAACAGGAGGCAGGACTGCTGGGGCGGTTGGAGAAATTATGGCCGGTATCGTAGGCGCAGGAGTACCTGTAGGAATAGGCTCACTTGGGCCTGCATCTCCCCCTATTATGATATGTGCAGGAGTTGCAGAGGACAATACATTCTCACTGGCCTGGTCATTAAACCCAATTGACAACGCCTGCGTACTCGCGCCATAGCTGACAAGCGTTGGAGTCCCCGGAGCCGTGTTGCTTACAGCCTTAAAAGTCACCGTTGCTGCCTTGGCCTTCGTTTGAATTGCCTTTGTAGGATCAGGTCCCACTGAAAGGGTTACTGATATTTTTCCGGGAGTATACACAGGTCCCTCAAGCACTGATGGAAATGTTGTAACATCGGGTTTGAATGCATCTGCGGAGGCTGTTGCGATCTTTTCAGGGTCATACTGGATTTCAAGCTTTACAAATGAGACTAGATTTGTCCCGGGATCTACAAATATATCAAGTGGTATGGACTCCCCTATCTTTTTTTGAATAGGAGCAGATGGAGAAGAATCCGGGGTAAAAGTCAGGTTGGTTGATTTTTCAGCACGTGAACGTGTCTCCTGCTGCCTTTGTACCAAATATATGGTCACCGGTATACCAATAAGAAGAACAGCGATAAATCCAAACAGAAAAATCTTTCTGCCACCTAATCTGTGCATATTTTAATCGTATATAAGAAATATAAGCGTGTCAAGCATTAAACGCTATAAACAACAGAACTTATTTTTTGCTACAATAGCTATATATGAAGATATTGGTTACCGGAGGTGCCGGGTATATTGGAAGTTTTATGGTTAAAAGACTTCTGGACGAAAACCATGAAGTGACTGTAGCCGATAGTCTTGAGCGAGGCGCAAGAGAGGCAGTTGACAGCAGGGCAGTATTGATTGAGGGAGATTTGCTTAATAAGGATTTTGTCCTTAATCTTTTTAACTCGACGGATTTTGATGTAGTAATGCACTTTGGTGCATATATTTCTGTTGAGGAATCCATGAAAAATCCCGGGGTGTATTTTGCTAATAATATATTGTCAACCATAAATCTGCTTGACGGTATGAAGGATCACAACATTAAATACTTTATTTTTTCCTCAACCGGAACCGTATATGGTACACCTCAGAAATCACCTGTTCCTGAGAATCATTCCAAAAATCCTGAAAATCCATATGCTGAAAGTAAGCTTATGGTTGAGAAGATATTGCATTGGTATTATCAGATTTTTGGTATTGGTTATGCAGTTTTGAGATACTTTAATGCAGCAGGCGGAGCGCTTGATGGAACACGTGGGGAAGATCATGCTCCTGAAACCCACCTGATACCAAATGCAATAAAAGCAGCTCTGAGCAATCAAACCTTTAGCTTATTTGGAGATGACTATGATACTCCTGATGGGACATGTATCCGTGACTACATTCACGTTTTGGATTTAATCCAAGCACATATTTTAACTTTGAAAAAACTTCAGGAACAACATGGCGAGTATATATATAATGTAGGAACCGGTAAAGGATCAACCAACAAAGAAGTAGTTGAGATGGTGAAAAAAGTTTCGGAACGGGAATTTTCTGTAATTGTAAAACCACGCCGGGATGGAGACGTAGCAGAAATTGTTGCTGATACGACATTTATAAAATCTGAGCTTGGTTTTGAGCCAAAATACTCTGATCTGGAAACAATAGTCAGAACAGCATGGGAATGGCACAAAAAAAACTCAAACAAAGAATAACAGTTAAATTTAACTTACGTATTTTTTTGGCAATTGCATTAATATCAGGTATTGCTCTGAACTTACTTCTTGCTGTCTTACCCGTAAAGGAAAAATACACAAGTCGTGATTACTGGTCACGCTTTCCGGAACTTAAAAAGACATTTAATTCCTCAATCTATGTTGATAAGAAAGGTGATTTTATAGATGACGAGATCATTTATTCATATGCCGGAGGTGCGTTTATAAATGGTGTAAGTCCAATTCTTATTAATCCTGAAACGCCTCCTCTTGGAAAATATTTAATTGGGCTTTCAATTTTGTTTTTTAAAAATGAAAATATTATCATTTTGTTTTCAGGTATTACATCTCTCTTTTTACTATTTTTAATCGGAAAGCAACTGTTTTCCTCAAATATCACGGCTCTGATACCGCCTTTAATTCTTAGCTTTGAACCATTATTTAAAAATCAGTTTGTACGCGCTCCGCTTCTTGATATCATGCACCTTGCATTTATGCTCTTCGCATTTTATTTTTTTATTAAAGCAATTAACACCCGCAAAAATGTACTGTTGTATTTTCTAGCTGCTTGTTTATTTTTGGGAGGTTTTATTTCAACAAAATTTTTTGGAGTTGGAATCTCCTTAATTGCTGCGTGGTATTTATCAATAATTATCTACAAAAATAAGAATCATTTATTCTATCTCTCTCTTGCTATGCCACTCTCAATAATAGTTCTTCTTTTTACCTATGTCCGGGTACTTTTTACTGATTATCCACTTAACCAATTCCTGGGAATTCAAAAATGGATATTTTTATACAATAAAGGACATATCCAAAATGCATTTACTGTTTGGCCACTCCTACTCTTTAACCAATGGCATACCTGGTGGGGGACTCGGGCAATTCTATCAGACGCACAATGGAGTATACTATGGCCTATTTCTGTTTTAATTACGCTTCTGACAATTATTTTTTACATACTTGGAAAACTTCCAAAAAAACGAGGTATAGAAATGATCATGGCATGGATAATTTTTTACCTGGCGTTACTGAGCCTGAGTGATGCGACTGTAAGATATTTTGTTATTCTGCTTCCAATGCTCTATCTCGTGTCTGTGTTTGGTTTGGAAAGCTTAATTCTTTACTTTTTGGGGAAATCAAGACGTGTAAAGAAAGCAAATAATTCATGAAGATTGCGATAGACATTTCTCCCCTGAATGACAATCGAGTCTTGAGCCACAGAGTGCGCGGAACAGGCTTTTATTTGCAAAATCTTAAGAAGGCGCTATTAGCAAATTATCCTGACAATGAATATCATTTTTTCAATAGAGGAGATGTAATAAATAGCGATGTGGATCTTGTTCATTACCCTTATTTTGAGCCATTTTTTCTAACACTTCCTTTTTCAAAAAATCATAAAACCATTGTTACGGTTCACGATCTGACTCCCTTGGTTTTTCCAGAACACTTTCCCCCGGGTATAAAGGGAAATATCAAATGGCAAATTCAGAAATTAAATCTTTTACGGTCTGATGGGATTTTGACTGATTCGGAGTCTTCAAAAAAAGACATAAGCAAATACACAGATGTTAAACCTGAAAAGATTGATGTTGCTTATCTGGCAGCCGGGGAAGAATTTACAAGAATTAAGAATAAAGAATTAAGAATTAAGGAAACAAAAAACAAATATAATCTTCCGGAGAAGTTTGTACTGTATGTTGGGGACGCAACATGGAATAAAAACCTTCCCAGATTACTAAACGCTGTTAAAGGAATAAACATTCCCCTCGTAATGGTTGGTAAAACGCTGACCGAAAAAAATTATGATAAATCTAATCCATGGAATCAGGATTTGCTAGAGACCCAAAAGCTAATTGAGAAAAGTCCCAACATCTTAACACTTGGATATGTGCCAACGAATGATTTAGTCGCACTTTATAATACGGCTTCAGTCTTTATTATGCCCAGTCTTTATGAAGGCTTTGGATTGCCAATTCTTGAGGCAATGCAATCAGGATGCCCTGTGATCACCACAAAAGTTGGCTCACTGCCTGAAGTAGCAGGTGATGCTGC
>DATLNW010000079.1:0-4478 GCA_035536575.1 Lysobacterales bacterium | reverse complement strand
TGGACGTTTATTATTACTAATTATTTTTTCATCAAATCCTTCGTATGTCACAATTATTTTTTCTTTTTTAACACCAAGCGTTGCGACCAGATCATCTCTAACTGCATTTAAAGGAACTATGATTTTACGCGAGCGGCTTACCGCATTTTTGACGATATAATTATACCCCAGTCGTTTTAGCTGATATAGATACAAAGGAAGCTTGGAGGCTTGGCCTGTTGGAAAATGATTGATGATCAAATCATGAATTGTCATAACAAAGGGCTTGTGGTACCCAACGGGAACTGAGAAATAAGGGAAATGAACTAAATCTAAATTTTCTTTATTTAGAATTTGAGGAAGTTTCAATTGTTCATCAACCGTATGCCAGCGAATGTCTGCAATGACGATTTTCCATTTCCCATTTTCCATCTGCGATTTGCACTTTTCGTAATCTGCCTTTCGGACGAATAAAACATACTCGTTCTTCGTGTCCAAATCCTGAAGCTCTTTTACCAGATTTCTGATATAACGCCCAACACCTGTTTCGCTAAAGAGCCTGGCATCAATTCCAATTTTCATGAGTTAAGTATAACATAGAGGCTAGGAGGAATGCTTTTTGTGAAGGCAGTTGATTCCCTCATTCACAATCCATCCTACAAACCGTGGATATTTTTTTTGATAATTTTTTTTGTAAAATATTCTCATCGCCTCGAAACGGTGACCTTGCATGATTTTTCGATGATCTTTATCAGCTGTTGTTATGTGGTGAGATTGTTTTTTTATGCCGCTTGAGACACCACCGTAGTGCAAAATCGATACATCAGGAACATAATAAATTTTATACCCGAGCTTTTTTATGTTGTAGCAAAACTGTATATCTTCTCCATAAAAAAAATACTCTTCATCCCACCAACCAATTTTTTCCCCAACTTCCCGTCTCACGAATAAAAAGGCTCCTGAAATAGCATCTACTTCATGAACGAGATCCATGTCTTTGAATCCTTGTGTATATCCCGCAAAAAGCTGACTTTTTGGAAATAATTTCTCAAGTCCGGAAAAATGCGTAAATGCGTTCCAGGGGGTGGGGAATCCACGGTGAGACGCTTCATCAATTCCGCCTGTCGGGATTTCAATCTTGCATGTTGCCCCGCCCGCATCGGGATGGGTATCCATAAACTCAAGCATTTTATTAAGTGTTTTGGGATAGACAACTGTGTCAGGATTTAGAAATAAAATATAGTGTCCCGTTGCATGCCTCAAACCATTATTATTGCCTTTCGAGAAGCCAACATTTCCCTTATTATCAACGACGTGCAATAACTTTATTTTGCTTTTCTTTTTATACTCATAAAAAGCATTAAGTGATCCATCAGGAGACGCATTATCTGCAACAATAACTTCAAATTGTCCTGACTTTATTTCGTTAGGATAATTTTTCTCAATTGAAGCAATCGCATCAAGCGTTAATTCTTTTGTGTTGTAATTTAAGATGAGAACAGAAAGTTCTATCTTACTCATAGCTAGTACTATAGTTGAAATTATAGCGTGTTCCATCTGACCCACTCTTCATTACATTAGGAGGATTGTGAATATCAGGCAGAGGATAATATGAAAACACTACACGTAAGTTTGATTTAAAATAGACTATTTCGTCTTCAAATTCCGGCCAGTTCCTCAGCAGAAAATCTATATAATTACGCTCTGCTGATTCCCATCCATTATCAAGCATTATCAGATGATTTTTCAGCACTGATTCCTTTGTCAAATTTTGAATTTGAAAGGAGCGTGAAGCAAAACCATTTGATACTCTACATTTATGCGAAAGGGGATCAGAATAAACATTAGGCTCATCATGATGTTCATGATATCTATATTGATTTATATCCATGATATTTTCTATTTCAGACATTAGATTATCAACCTCCTGCTTGCTTCTGAATATCCCTTTAAAATCGGCCTGACACTGCCTGTCAGGCATAGAAACCACCCATACAAAAGCTCCAATAGAAAAGTTTATTAAAAAAGGCACGATAAGAATCGCTAAAACAATTATCAATATTTTTTTCGGTAGTTTTTTCATCCTTATTTCTATTATACACTTCTGTATATGCTTTCAAGAGCTCCGGCTATTTCCTTCCATGTGTATTTATTTTCGATTAATTTGCGTCCGTTTTTTGCGATCGTTCCATAAAGCTGTGGATTCTGTAAAATTTCAAATGTTTTGCTTGCTAATTCTTCGGCTGTTTCTCCAACAATAATCTCGTGATTGTATCTTGCATTAATTGCTCCGGCACTCAAGGGCGTCGTTACAACCGGCGTTCCACAACTCATGCTTTCCAGGATTTTATAGCTTGTTCCCCCGCCAATCCTAATTGGTGCAAGTAAGATATCTGCTTCATAAAATAATTCCTGAGTTGGCTTTCCCGAACTTTCCTCATCAAAAATAATATCAGGATCAATTGTTAAACTTTTTAGGGAATCAGGTATTTTTCTCCCGACAATCCAAAGTTTACTTTCTACTTTCGACTTGCTACTTTCTACTTTCGACTTAAATTCCGGCCATATTTCTTTGATTATAAATTTCGCTGCGTCCCTATTCTGAATCCACTTAAAATCCCCGATAAATAAAATTTTCCTTAATTCTTGATTCTTAATTCTTATTTCTTTCTTAAACTTAAACTTTTCCGTATCAACTCCATTTGCAACTATTACCGGGTCAATTCCTTTTTCTATCATCACCTTCGCATCATTTTCAGAAACGGCAATCAGCTTCGTTGCCTTCTTCCAATATATTTCTTCCTCCCGTTTGATTTTGGCAATATCCAAAGAGAGCAAAGGTTTTAAAATAAATGAGGCGTGATCTAGATATTTTTTATACACCTGAAATTCAATGTTATGCTCTGCCAATACAACGGGGAGTAGTGTAGCGGGTAAATTCTGCATGACATAAAAAGTCTCAACGTGAATCAAGTCAAATTTTTCTTTTTCCATTTCCTGTATTATTTTTTCCTGCATATTTTTTTGCGTGTGCCCTGTTAAAAGAAAGGAATTTAAAGATGCGGCTGTTTTCAGAACATTGCCGATAGTCCATTGTTTGTTCCTATCAACAGTTATGACTTTTTTGCAGATCTTCTCAACTTCCCTTACATCTTGCTCAGACTGACTTTGGCGCTTCTCACAAATCAAAGTTATCTCGTGTTTTGAAGATAGCTCTTTTATGAGATTGTATAACCTGATCTGTCCACCAGAATAAAGCGGGTATGGAAGGAATGAACTGACCATCAAAATCTTCATATCAAAATTATACATCGTTTATGTTTCCATCGGTAGTCCAAAGCTAATCTATTCCACAATTCTATAGAATTATAGAATAATATTTTCACCCTTATGGCTGTTGGTGCAGGTCGAAAATGATGTATTGAGGGGTTTTTTCAACTATTTTATATGTTTTGCCAAATACCATATCCTTTTCCGTTGGGTTGACCAGTACAAGATAATCTGCCCCCTTTTGAATCATCTCAGGAAGCGGATTTTGAAAACTTGCCCAGCCGGCCCGCTTTGTCTGATATAAAAATGATGTATCGCCGTTATAATTTGCGATAACTTTAGCATTTTTTGGAGTTAATCTGTCAACCGCAGATCCGGCTATGATAATTGATCGATTATTGATATTAAAATAATCCTTCACCTGAGCCCATCCAAACCAGAAAAGACTTAAAAGACTTATCGCCAAAATTACTTTTCCAACGGGTAGTTTTTTAAAAGTGAAATTGTAAAGATAGAAGCTTCCTATTGCGAAGAATATTGCAACCGTTGGCATGATAAGTATCTGATAATAATCATGCTGCACGTTACCTGTTGCAAAGACAGTTACATATAATAAAGAGCTGAGTAAAAATGAAGCAAATAACATCCATTCCTTCATTTGTTTTAATTTCCAAACCCCAACAGCAAGAATAATTACTCCCAGGTAACCGCTTATCAACTTTGTAATCCTTTCATAAATTATCCAGCGGAAAAAAGCCGGACGGAATCGGATGCCATTTCCGTTGAAAAGCCATTCATTTGCTGGTATTCCTGATGGGTATTGAGCGATCCAGTTCCTCCACCAAATCAGTGGCACAAGCGAAAGAATTGCAAACACCCACAATTGCCATTTCTTAAGAAAGCCAAAACCGAATTTATTAAAAGCTATAACCAACATTGGAAGGGTAAAAAATAGCGCATATGGCTTAAGAAGCAACGCAGAAGCAGTAAGCAATATTGATAAAAAGAAAAATAAATTTTGACTTTTGAATTGCGTTTTTGATTTTTGATTTTCGCGTGCTGAGCTTGCCGAATGTATGATTTTTGATTTTTCTTCAAGCCATAAGTCAAAGAAATAAATTCCGCCAAGGATTGCCGTAACCATTAATGTATCCGGAAGTATCGTGCGACCGTAATATACGTTATAGGGAATAAAAGCGTAGAAAAAAGAACTCAAAAGTCCGATTGAT
>DATLNW010000078.1:0-3707 GCA_035536575.1 Lysobacterales bacterium | reverse complement strand
GTTGAAATTCTAGTAAAACTAAAATACATTAATTTATCCGGAAACAAAATAAGTGAATTTGAAATCAATAACCTCAGGCAGGTTTTGCCGGAGGCCCAAATAGTTAATTAAGCATCTGGATTGACAAGAAGAAAAAAAATTCTTATAGTTGAGAAGAAAGGGAATTATGGAAAGAAGGCATTTATTAATCATTGGAGGAGTACTGGCTTTTTTGATTTTGTTATTTATCATTTTGGTGGCTGTTCAAAGTAGGTCAACTACGCCAGTTGACGAATCCACAACAGAGCAAGGGGTACAAAGTAATCCCGGGCCTCCGGATCAAACTACCGGTCAGGATTTACCTACTCAGCCTACGCCTGATCTGCAAACTCCTGAGAAGGCAGCAACGGGTTTTTATAATTGGTATGTCTCAACGTCCTCTCCATTGACCTCCGGCGCGTACAAAAACAGGCGGGATATAACTGCAGAATACAAGGAAACAATGGGAGGATATGTTATTAAGGGACTAAAGCCGGATAGGGATCCTGTTTTTAATTGCGGAGATCCAAATCTCCCCAAAAGTGTTAAAGCGCAACCTGCGGAAATTGATACCGGAAGAAATCTTGCTTTAGTTACATTGCAGGAATCATCAACACAGCAAAACATGTTTTTGATCAAGCTGGAAAAAACACAAGATAATTGGCAAGTGAGAGATGTATGGTGTGCCCCTGATGCGAGTCAGTAATTTCTAATTGCAGACTATTTCAAGCTTTTTTTCAAACTTATTCATACAGCTTTCCAGAACTTCTATTTTCCCGCTTCTTAAATCCACATGGTAAGTAAAATAGTTCGAAATCCAATCTGATGCTTCCTCACACATTATAAGAAGCTTTTGTTTTCTATTTATTTGAAATATCTGATCGCAACGCATATGGTCTTTTGAACTCGCTGTTTCTAGGGAGCTGCTCCTCACAAACAAGCCCCTGGGTAAGATCTCAATAAATGCCTGATTGTTGTGCGAATAGAGAATTACATCGGCCGGTCTTGCTTTATCAGATGATTTGTTATCATATTCACCAATGGAGTAAAAAAGTAGAATGGTTTGGTTTTCCAGCTCACATATTTTGCCTGATAAGATTTTTTTGCCTTTTGGAATTGTGCGATCCTTATTTCTCATATACTCGATGAATTCTTTGTTTTGAATTCTTTTCTTCGAACGGTTTGCAGTTTTGGTATTTTCCAGGAGATATAATCCCTGGTTACTCCTGACAAAGCTATCACTGCATTTAAAACCCAGTAAGTCATCGTCTTTTGTCTCGGAAAGTAGGCTAGTAGTTCTGGATGCATATTGGGTAAAGCCATAATCCAGATTTTTTTCATTAACCTCGGCCGTTTTTTTATAACTTGACTCAAAAGCCATGTCCTCACTCAGGCTAAATGGTTGAGAAGGGGATTTTGACACCAAAACTAAGATTGATATTGCCAGAATAATAAAAAAAATACGATGTATCATTTTACGATGAAATTGCCAACCATTGAGGGATGGTCATGACCGCAAATTACATTGCATACAAATGGAAAATTTCCGCGTCGATCAGCTATGAATGTGATAGTTACCGCCTCCCTGGGAAGGAGTTCTTCCTCTATTCCAAACTCCGGAAGGGCAAATCCGTGGGCAACATCCAGGCTCATCATGTGTAAAGTAACTTTTTGGCCATGTTCCACAATGATTTTATTTGGGGTAAACAAGAATTGCGTTGCCGTTATGTTAATTTCAACCGGTTTTTTGTTCGGAGGGTATTCACTTTTTCCTCTGTCGGGAAATATATTTTTGGGATGATTAAAAATGGTTTTGAAGCTTGGATTACTTGAGTCCGCACCTTGTATATCCTCAGCCCACGCGCTTATCCCTCCATCTAGAACTGCAACGTTTTTAAATCCAGCCTGGTAAAGTTGGTAAGCTGCATAAGGCCCGCGCATGGCAGAATAAGCGCAATAGGCAACCGGGATTTTGTCCCCAGCTGCTTTTTTGAGAGCCTCTGTATCGTAATAATCAGCATGTACAGCGCCAGGGAGATGTCCTTTTTCATATTCAAGCTTTGTGCGAACATCAATAAGTGCGTATTTATCTCTATCCTTCTTGATCATTTCTGAAAGCTCTTTTGGTGTATGGGAGGAGGCTTTGTAGTGGGTTTGTTCGGAATGTCCGGACGGGAGCTTGTTTGTTCTATTTTGAGAGACCATTGCTCCGGCAAAAAATATGAGTATAATCCCTGCGATGATGACTTTTTTTGGGTAAAACATGTACTAAATTTGAATCGTGCTGCAGTCAATCGCTAAGTCCCCATCTCCGTCGTGGGTGACTATCTGTACTCGGTAGTAACCGGTAGACAAGCCAAGGGAATTTACATCCCAAATATACTGACCTATACTTCCTCCGTGCCCGCTTCTTCCCCCTCTTATATTTTCAACAGGGTCAATTGGAGGAAGTCCTTTAACAAACCCATTTTTATTACCACCATCACCGTATGAAACCTCCCCTTTTATCGCAATCGGGAAATTAGGGGTACCGCCGTTTTCAGCGTCTCCCGAATAAGGTCCCGGCTGTGAGGGACTTGTTAGTTTGGTCAGGTAAATCGCAGGTTCCCAGAGATAGTAATTGGCTCCTTTCCCATCCGATGAAGTTCTATCCCCGGGCGTTGTGATTCGTCCTGTGGTGGGATCCACTTTTTCGCCAGGCGCCATTGATCCGCCATTTCCATCATCAATCCACACTTTGATTTGTCCACCGGCAGTCACAACGCCTCCTGCCGGAGGAACAGAGCCGCGGAAAATATCCGGTTCTTCATTGAATGCATCACCCGCGCAGAGATTGCCTTGGGGGACGGGTGGGGCAGTAGGGGCTGCTGTGGTGTAGCCAAAAGTATAAAGCTGGAGTCTTTTCTTGCCGGGATCCGGATAAGTGGTTTCCAATTTAGGCGTAACAGCTGTGCCTGTATTTTTTGGAAGGCGGGTGGGTACCAAGCCATTTGTGAGTTGGATACCTGCAAATCCGATAAGGATCATAAGCAGGATAAGGTACAACGTTCCCGTTCCCAAACCTCCTTTTAATTTTAACCCTAGAAAGTTACTTATTTTGTTTTTCATGTTGTGCCGCATATTGATTTTAACACGTGATCAAGTACTGTTGTTAGGTCGTTTCCGTCAATACTTTCATAAAAATATTTTGAATCAGGATCAGAAGAAGCATCTCTCATAAGTTGGAGAAGCTCGCTTTTCATTGGTTGATCGAAAGAGTCCGTTATTCCGATTGAGTAAATATCAACGCCCAGACCTTTAATCTCTGAGGGAATATTTGTCGGGGTTCGGGGGTCCTGGGCTCTTGCAAAACATCTAATGTTTCCTTGGTAGGGTGCTGTTACCAGACAGTTCTGAGAATTTTTTTGGTTTTCCGGCATCTGAACTTCAGGCACCCCGTCAGATATGAAAATAAGATTATATTTATAACCGGGGAATTTATTTTGGCTTATTACCTGCCCAAGTTTTTGTTTTGCCAGCTCAAAGCCTGAGCGCGTACTTGTGGCGCCATCCGGATTAAGCGTATTGATTGTATTTTGTACCTGCTGTTTTACATCTTTATAAAAGCTAATCGGTACTACCTCACGTACATTGCTCGGTGTACTGAAAATTTGAATTCCTATGACTGATGAATCTGTCATCCGGGCCGT
>DATLNW010000077.1:0-4624 GCA_035536575.1 Lysobacterales bacterium | reverse complement strand
TTGCAAGACTTGAGAGAAATTTAAATACTGTCCACCCGATGTTTAAAGCCTCCAGGAAATTTTCTTTTTCTTGCTCCTCTTCAGGCGGCATTTCATGCTTGGTTGTACCCGTTATCGAGGCATCCTGGGAAATATTCGCTTTTTCCTGACTAATATAATTCAGATTTCCGGAAATTGACGCATTTGATGTCAAATCCAATTCCTCAACCCCTGCAAAAACATCAGCTCCCACTTTATTTGCAATAGTCAGCGATCCTGCGCCCGCTGTTATTCCACGTCCCAGAGGTCCCAAAACATCAATCTTTCCCGCTCCGGCAACAAGACTCCCCCCAACCTCGGCGTTATCATCTATCCTTACACTTCCACCCATTGTCGTTATATTCCCACCTACCTGTCCATCAATCTGTATGCTTCCGCCTGCTGCTCTCACGTCTCCCTTAACTTCACCTCTTATATTGATGTCTCCCCCCGCAACAAGTAAATCACCATTTACTACCCCGTCAACAATGATATTTCCCCCGGCCAGATACGCGTCTCCATTGACAGTTCCTGAAAGAGTTACTTTTTCACCGGTTGCGAAATAATCTTTATTTATGATTTCGTTCTTTTCCAAAGTAGATACTTCGTCGGAACGGAAATTTTCCTGAGCCGCGGTTACGGGGACAAAAACAAGTACTGAAAAGAGGACAAGAAGAATAGCAAATAATTTCTTCATTAATTAATTATATCACAATCAAAATAACGTAACATTTCAATAATGTCTATTGACTTGAGTGTTCAAAAAACAGTAGTATAGGTAACATGCCAGATGTTGAGGAGAAGAAAAAAGAAGACGAAGTGTGTCCCAAATGCAGTTCCCCACTTGGCGAGATAACTATCACCAAAACAGGTAGAAAACTCCAGAGATGCTCCAAGGGATCATGGGATCCTGAAACCAAACAAAACGTCGGATGTGAATATGTGAAATGGCTCGAGATCGAGCCTGAAACACTTGATGAAAAGTGCCCCAAATGCGCCTCACCTCTTATTCTTGCCACCACCCGCTTTGGTAAGAAAATGAAAAAATGTTCAACTGGAGTGTGGAACAAGGACACCAAAAAAGTTGATGGGTGTGATTATGTTGAGTGGATTAACGGAACTACGGAAAGCCTGGACGAGGACTGTCCGGATTGCGGAGAAAAGCTCGTACTATTCACGACAAATGCGGGTAAAAAAATGAAAAAATGCTCAACAGCTGGATGGGACAGCGAAAAACGGGTTGCAACCGGCTGTAAATACGTTTATTGGCTCAAGCCCTCAGAATATGATCAGAAGGTCGATAATCAAGGCGAGGAATTCCTCCCTCCCGAGCCGGAAGAAGAAAACGCTTAAGCAGTAGCTCCTTGGGATTTCAAAAATTGCGGACCATTTAAGTATTTTTCTTTACACTCTTTTTTACAAAAAGCCAAACCCAATTTCTCATCCAGACAATCAGCGCATCTTATGTGGTGATAGTGACATATATCATATTCACAATTTACATAACTGTCACTGGCTTTATTACACCCAATGCACTTGCCAACAACTTTATGCTTGGGATCATCTGTATTAAATCCGATAGTTAGTCTTTTGTCAAAAACGTAAAGCTTGCCTAGAAAATGTTGATTTGGGTATTTTTCCATGTATGTTTGGATTCCATCCTCCAGTTGATATACATCATTGAATCCATTCATCAGAAGAAATCCTGATGCCTTCTCACATCTTATTCCACCAGTACATACTGTGACAATGGTTTTATTTTTAAGGTGTTCCAATTTTGAAAGCACATTGGGAAGATCATAAAAATTGTGAATACCTGAAGGGATAAAATTTTTGAAATATCCTGACTGGTATTCATAGTCATTGCGCATGTCAACAATATAAAATTCTTTCTGTTCCTCAAACCACTTATGAAGCATATCTGCAGAAATATATTTTCCGCTTATTTTGATTGGATCCACAGGAATTCTTGCAGTAACTACTTCGGGGCGTACCCGGATAATTAATTTAGAGAAGGCCTCCCCTGTTCCGGCACTTTTTTTAAATTTGATATCTTTAAACAATTCGCTTCCCGACACTGCGGACATATATTTTTTGGTGTCTGTTGTAAGTCCCTCAACTGTTCCATTAATTCCCTCAGGCGCGATAATTATCCGCCCCTTAAGATTTAAGGACTCACACAATTCTCTCTGCGTTGCCATCACGTCTTCAGGATTATCAATTTTTACGTATTTGTAATACAACAACACTTGAAACTTAGAATTTTTCATAAATTAAACTTTACTTATCTTTATATCCATCTCAGCGCAAAATTCTTCAAATATATTCTTGACATCTTCGGGGGTTTTGTACTCTTTCAAAACGAGTTTATCACTCCCTGAGATCATTGCGGAAATACTTCTACCCTCAACTCTCCTAAATAAACACAGAATTTTCTTTCCCATTTCCTCAGCCTTTGCGATTTCATAACCGACACCCAAGCTTGGAGTTGTTACCTCTGCAACTACAAGATCAGCTTCTTTAAGCCACTTAATATCCCGATCATGAATTTGACGAGTTAAGTCACCTTCTCCCATAATGGAAATATTCTTGTCTCCTACGTGTTCTGTAAATACAGTTCCATATTTATTTAAAATAGAAACAATTTCTGCATAAAGAGCTTGATCGCTCCGCCCCCCCTAATTGATCCGGCAAAATATATATTCATTGTAGTTGATTATAGCAAAATGAGGAGCCCAAAACCAAGATGAGGATGAGGAACGATAATAAATGTTTACTTGCCCGTTCTTAAGCCTTTGGAATGACTATAGACAGCTCTTCTTTTACCAACCTCACATATCTACTTCCCTTATGCATCTTTATTAATAGCGTTATTAAACTTTGATTTTATTCGCTTTCACTATTTTTTTTGTGACAGAACCAAACAATAATTTAAATGCAGGCCTATTTTCTTTTTCATAAATAATCAGTGTCCCAATATTTACTTTGCAGTTTGAACAAAATAACTTAGGGGTATCTTTTACTTCAATATCATAGATTCTATCAAGATAAACTCTTTTCAGTATTCCTGGCCCATCCTTTTGATAAAAAAGAAGACGACTTCCGCATTTAGCACAAGATATTTCCAGTAATCTTGAATATCCACCTCGCGATTTTCTATATTTATCACTTTTCAGTTTAATAAATTTAGCCACAAATGGAGTATACCAGAAACTTAAAAAGAAGACTATCCGCTACAACAAGCTTAGGAATTACTATCTCCAAACACATGTCCTAGCTTGTCCTTTTTTGCTTGTAGATCTTTTCTTACAACTTCATTCGCCGGAGGAACTTCACAGGAAATCCTACCTTTAACTTCTATACCTAGTTCCGATAACTGCTGTGTTTTACTGGGATTATTTGTAATTAACCTTATACTTTTTATATTCAAGTCTTTTAATATATCTGCTGCTATACTATAGTCTCTTTGGTCTTTGGGATATCCTTCTTTTTCAAACGCATCAACAGTATCTAGTCCTTCTTCCATCATGATCTTTAACTGTTTTGCTTTCCCAGCTAGACCATTCCCTCTTCCTTCCTGATGGAGCCAGATTACTCCCCCACATCCTTCATCCTCTGTAATTGCAAGAGCTATTTGTAGTTGTTCATGACAATCGCAATTGGAAGCATGAAAAGTTTCCGCTGTCAAACAAGAAGAATGCACTCTTATAGGCACATTTTCTCCATCTCCAATTCCTTTGATTACGGCAACATGCTCTTCTCCAGTAGTTTTGTCGCCATAAACATACATTTGAAATGTAGCATCTTTTTCGATATAAACTGTAGGTTTTCCTTCAATATCCTCCAATCCAAGACCTGCAACCTGTTCCGGTAGTAAAGTCATCGGTAGATGCACTCTAATTGGCAATGGACATTCTCCTATTCTTTCCGCCAAAGACTCTCCTTTTTCTTTCAACATTTCCTTATAAGCCTTAATTAATATGCCAGGATTCTGCCAAAGTGTAGGGAAATTAAATTCTGGCAAATTATCAGATCCCTCTCCAGTTTCTCGCCTATTCATGGAACAAATTATATCATAATAGCCAAGTTTTTAGAAACCAAGAAGCCAATGCGCTCCCAAAAGCTACATCGGCTTCAATTATTCAAGTATTTTCTACAAAGCACTTCGTGCTTGTCCGTCACTCGTTGACTTTGAGGAACGGGAACTTGTTGCTGTTTTTCTTTTTGTTTTAGACTTTACGCTTCCATTCTTAACCTTTGCGCCTAATTTACTGACTGTTGTACGTACTTTTTGGTGCTCTCTCATAGCTTTATCCAAGCCTGCTGCAGCGCGTTTTGTCAGATCCTCGCCCGTTGATCTAATATCCTTAAGCATCTTTCCAGCTTTTTTTCTATTATTCTTGTTAGAAAGTGCTACTGCTGCAACTCCGGCTGCTACTGCTGCCGTACCCGCAATACCAACTGTCAATGGACTTATACCTTTCTTTTTATTATTTTCTGCCATAAATATTCACCTCCCCCTATTGGATAGCTCCTTTGGAGCATCCAATGGGGCCACGTTAGATAGTTTACCTTATCTAACTGTGGCCATTTATATAACCACTTT
>DATLNW010000076.1:0-6201 GCA_035536575.1 Lysobacterales bacterium | reverse complement strand
TTCAATCTGCGTAGCTTTACTATAGGTATTATAGCACGAACAAAAATAAAAGTCAAAAAAAAGCTTTTACGCCTCAATATTGTAACGTATTTTTCGTTTATTGCCAGTTTTTCCATCGATTAGGGTTTGTTGGTATGTTCCAATGTTCTCAAGAACACCAGAATAAAACTTGAAATAATTATCGAATAAGTAAGATAATAGAGCTATATGAAAGACTTTCGGCAACTTGAGAGGATTGTAAGAGGCTTCTCTAACCATAGAAGAATTCAGATTCTTGAGTTAGTTTATCAGTATCCAGAGCTTGCACTTACTGAGATTGCTGAAAAATTGAATATAAACTTTAAAACAGCGGGTGAACACGTAAGAAGATTGGCAGTTTCTGGACTAATTCTTAAAAGAAATCAAGGCGCTGCTGTAAGACATAAGCTTTCACCAAGGGGATTGCTTATTCTCAAGTTCTTAAGAACATTGGAATAAGAATTTTAGGCGTTAGATAGCTTTCTTAGTTCCACTTTAGTAAAATAGATTTACTTTACCGAGTCGTCTAATGGTAGGACAACAGATTCTGGATCTGTTTATTGGGGTTCGAGTCCCTGCTCGGTAGCTCTAAAAGAATTCGTTTACATTTCAGTAAAATTTCTTTTAAATTCCTGAATTTTCCCTTTTAGTAATTTCATAATGTGAATTTTTGTTAAAATATCGTTAAGCAATCGCTTTTATGTCTCTGAAAAAATTCGTACACGCCCTTTTAAGTACTTGAGTCTTCCTGCTAATTTGTATATAATTATAAGAATCCTCATGAAAATGATCAAACAAATAAAAATAATAGTTATTTGCTTAATTGTGGTAGTATTTCTTAGTTTTCCTGTTACAACTTATGCTGTAAAACCTCTCTCAATCCAAACAGTTGAGCCAGTAATTACAAATTCAGCACATCAATTTTTCCCGTCTCTATTTAAAGATAATCTTGTTTATTATGATAATCGTACTGGAGACTGGCAAGTTAGATTATACAATCTTAAAAATGGGAATGATATTGCTTTAACCGACAATACAGCCCCTGGTACTCCAAGAATTTATGAGAATAATGTCGTTTATACAGACACTCGTAATGGACAACAAGATATCTATCTCTACAATATAAATTCAAAAAAAGAGACCCGACTTACATTCGATGGTGGTATAAAACAAAACCCCGATATATATGAGGATAAGATCGTTTGGATGGATTATCGTAATCCTAGCAACTCGAATGATATTTACACATATGACTTGAAAACAAAAACTACCTCTCAAATTACAAATGACACAGCAGATCAGTCAAACCCTTCTATGTATCAGGATAAAATCGTCTGGCAGGATACGAGAAATGGGGGGTATAATAACCAAGATATATATCTATATAACCTGACTACTAACACTGAGACTCAAATTACAAGTTCTCTTGAAAATCAAGAACGGCCCAAAATAAGTGGGTCGCATATTGTTTGGCAACAAGGTAGTGTAGATAACTGGGATATATATGAATATAATTTAAATTCTAGTGTGACCCAACCGATTGCATCATCTCAAGATGTTGAAGGTGGGCCAGTCATCTCAGGAGAAACAATTGCTTATGTGAATCATTCAAGTAGTTCATCAGATATTTTTCAATATGATCTTTTAACTGGAAGCAGAACTCAGATTACAAATAATTCTGCCACTCAGTCGCAAGTTAATATATTTCAAAATACTCTAGTTTGGGCTGATTATCGTAATGGAATTCCAGATATTTACGCATTTCGATAATTATTTTCAGCTTCTTACAAAAAACTTTAATAATACGCAAAGTAATTTAGAGTACTAGAATAATTTTGTAGGTAATAGGTTCTAACATAGTTACTAAGCCCTAGCTGAATTGATCCTACAACTTTTTTAAAACTATTACACATTCCATACATTAAAAATAGTGCAAATGGGAGATTTTATGTTAAAATAAATTTATGGCAACAGTAAATCAAGTCCGAGGAAATAAAAAAGTAAGATTAGTAGTTATTGCACTTCTTATAATAATAGCTGCGTATTTATTGTATTCAGTTTGGTAAACATATGGCTATTCCAAAAATCAAACAATTAGAAAACACAAGTGGAAAATCCAAGAATGTAATTAAGGCAATTCTTATCGGAGCTATTGCTCTACTTCTGGGGGCATTTGGGCTTGAAGCCGCCAATACCGATTTTGATATGGGAAAATTATTATCCGGTCAATCTCTTTCAGAATCAAAAGTCATGAGGGATAAGGATGGAAATGTTGTAACGAGTGGGGGAAAATACACCGATGAATACAACTGTGAGGATTTTGACACTCAGCCTCAGGCACAGAGTTTCTTCAAAAAAGCTGGTGGACCTTCAGAGGACACCAATAGGCTTGATGGAGACAATGACAATGAAGCTTGCGAATCCCTAAGAGAAACGGAAAAAGATAATTAAATCTCCATAAGTCCTTGTAGTGTATGTTCAAGTATACAAAAGCATTTTCAAGTTTTTCAGTAAATGATTTGCACAAAGCAAAAGAGTTTTACGGTAAGGTTCTCGGCTTGGAAGTTGAAGAATACGAGGAGATGGGTCTTCTAAATTTAAAACTTGCGACTGGCGGAGTAGTTATGATTTATCCAAAAGGGGATGATCATGTCCCTGCAGCTTTCACAGTTCTTAATTTTCCAATAGACGATGTTGAAAAAGCAGTTGATACACTCACTGAAAAAGGTGTGATGTTTGAACAATATACAGGTGAGTTGCAAACAGATGAAAAAGGTATCTCAAGAGGCGAAAATGGCCCGATAATAGCCTGGTTCAAAGACCCCGCAGGAAATATCCTATCAGTCCTTGAAGAAAAGTAATAGTTGTTTAACTCATGTTCACCTTTTTCTCTTCACGCTCTTTTGATATAATTGCTTTGTGTGGGATGTTAAGAAAATAGTTGAAACCTACAATA
The DNA here is from genome assembly GCA_035536575.1 of Lysobacterales bacterium. Classification (GTDB taxonomy): domain Bacteria; phylum Patescibacteriota; class Microgenomatia; order Levybacterales; family UBA12049; genus DATLDE01. The sequence continues at coordinate 3,227 of DATLNW010000076.1, read as the reverse complement.
AAACAGCTGAGCATTATGCGAAGAGTCGGCAGGGCAAAGAACCGAAGGAAGAACTAGCCAAATTTATAAAATTAGTCAAACCTCATGGAAAAGTTTTGGATGTCGGTTGTGCTGCAGGACGGGACAGCCGAATACTCAAAGACGCGGGATTTGACGTTACGGGAATGGACCTATCAGAGGAGCTATTAAAAATTGCCAAAACGCAAAACCCGGATGTGGAATTTATCCTAACGGATATGAGAATCTTACCGTTTGGAAAAAACTTTTTTGATGGAATTTGGGCCTGTGCGGTGTTGCATCATTTGGACAAAGCCGAAATGGCAAGTACTGTTCAAGAATTTAAAAGGGTATTAAAAACGAATGGAATTTTATTTATAAAAACAAAAATGGGTAAAGGAGTGTTAAAGACACAGGAAGAAATGATACTAAATGAAGAAAGAGAATTTAATTTAATGGAAGAAGAGGAACTTGACCAAATGTTAACTGTAGATGGATTTGAGAAAATTGAATTATTTTCCACAAAAGCAAAAACAAGAGAAATTTTTTGGATTAATGCATTTTATAGGAAACAAAATCCCTAAGCTTACAGCTTTTTTCCTCCTCCACTTCTTACAATTCTCTCATAATTACCTTATAGTATTTTTATATATTACCTGCTATAATACTTTCAATTAGATATGAATTTGCACTTTCTCTCATTTGTCATGGACATGTTTAGCTGGATAGTATTTGGTTTTCTTTATGGCAGATACATTCACAGATTTACGGGTATTCAGAAGAATTCAAGAAATATAGTATCATTGCAGATGAGTTTAATTGCCTTTGTTGGAGGTCTTATAGCAACAGTTGATCGCGCTCTTCCTGCTTATGGGTTTGCTTATTACCAGTTTTCCGTTGCCATGTTCGCGGCCATCGTTTACTCAATCCGATATTTTAAGCCAATTAAAAAATACGTAAGAAGCCAAATAAGGTATCTGTTAAAAGTAACCCTTCTGCCAATGCGTATAATCACAAAGTCAAGAAGTGGCCGTGGCGTTTGAGCCCCAGGCGGTATTCACGATACAGAGGGTGCATCTTCCTAACATTTTCCCAGAAGCTTCTTGAATGATTTAACTCTGTGAGATGAGCTAGCTCGTGAGCCACGACATAATCAATTACAACAAGTGGTGCCATGATGAGTTTCCAATTAAAACTTAGATTTTTCTGACTACTGCATGATCCCCAGCGTGTCGAAGCCGCGACATTTCCTACAGTTACAGAATTAAAATTTAATCCAGCGCGCCCTGAGTAAAAATAAACTCTTTCAGTAATAATTTTTCGCGCTTGTTGCCTATACCAACTTAACAAATATGTCTCTGCATTTTTTGAGTTGGGGATTCCCAAATAAATCTTGTCCCCAACCTCTACGATGCTTTTTTGCCCCAAACGCTCAGCGAGTTCATACTCTTTCCCAAGATATAAATATTTGTTTTTCATAACCGTATGGAATCTTCCAAAACATTTTCCCCAACCCTTGTCCGCAATATTGAAAGCGCGATTGCACCAGATCCGGAAATTTCTCCCAAATTATTTGCGAGGGATCTGATATATGTTCCGCTTGAGCAATTTATCTTAAATTTTGCGACAGAAAAAGTATTTTTGATATTTAATGTTCGACCTTGTGGAGAACTATTGCTTCTCGACTCCACTAACGCTCCGCTCGAAGAGTAAAAAGAAAAAAAACTCTCCCACTTATTCAATATCTCCTCCTGGCGGAAGTCGCCATCTACGCGATTAATATTTTTAGTTATTTTATTTTTGATAAAATCAGCGGATTTTGATTGAATACTTATTAATTCAATACTATAAATCACAATTTCTTTTTCCGGGATCTGGATTTCTGATAATTTATTCTCCCGTGCCCACTGATAAAGCGGTTTGCCATTAATTTCTTTTGAGGAATACGGGGGATATAGTTGTATTTGTTTGCCGATTTTAGATTTTATAAAATTTTTAATTTGTCCCTCAAAGTTCATTGTTCGAGCCCCGATTTGATCGGGATCCCGATTCGTCGGGGCCTGTCGAGAAGCGGTAGAATTGTTAAATTGCTGAATTATTTTATTGCTTCTCGATTCGCTTTGCTCACTCGAAGAAGAAGTAATTAGTCCGAGCGCGTCATAGGTATCGGTCGTCACGCCAAATAGGACTTCAAATTCGTATTCCTTATCTAGTCCCAAATATTTATCTCTGTTTTTTGTCTCCTCACCAATCATCATAAGTATTACGCCATGAGCCAAAGGATCAAGCCTTCCCGCAAAACCGATTTTTAAATTATTCAACTCACTTCGTTCTTTTCTGAGTTTATTAATTAGTTGAACAGGGGTTAGTCCTAGTGGTTTATAAATATTTAGAATGCCTGTCATGCTACATATTCTAGCACGTGGGGATTATTTGGTTTTCTTTTCAATTAATTTTGTGAGGCCTTCAATTGCTCTTAGTGTTTCAAGTGGGACAGCAAAAACTACTGTGTTTGAGGCGTCTGAAGAGATATCATTAATTGAATTCAGAGTCCTCAAATGAAGAGCTCCCGGAGTTGTACTCATGAGATGAGCGGCTTTTGCTAAATTGTTTGCGGCTACCACTTCACCCTCAGAGTTTATGATGTTGGCGCGTTTTTCCCGTTCAGCCTCAGCCTGCTTGGCCATTGTGCGCTTCATGTTCTCAGGTAAAATTATGTCTTTCAACTCAACTGTATCAACCTCCAGGCCCCATTCGCCGGCAGTATGACGGATGACCTCTTTGATATTTACAGCTACCTTGTCACGGTGTGCCAAAAGTTCATCAAGCTCAACCGCTCCTACAACATTTCGCATTGTTGTCTGGGCAAGCTGGTGAACAGCAAAAAAGAAATCTTCAACCTCAAGAACTGCTTTTGATGCGTCAATAACTTTATAATAAATAACCGCTGAAATGTGGGCTGAGACGTTGTCCTTGGTGATTGCTTCCTGGTCCGGAACATCAACTGCTTTTGTTCTGATATCGATTTTTCTGTAGGACTGGATGATAGGGAGCACGATTCTCCACCCTGGCTCCATCATGCCTGTGTATTTTCCAAAGGAGAATTTAATCCCTCTTTCATACTGATTTATTTGCTTTATAGAGCCAAGAAGTGCAAATATAATTGGTAGAAGAAAAAATAATTCCATATGCATGAATTATCTCACGCTTTTCAGATCTGTCAAGTAATA
>DATLNW010000075.1:0-4533 GCA_035536575.1 Lysobacterales bacterium | reverse complement strand
CTGCCTCGCGTGTGTAATGATGAATTATGAATTTCAATCCGTCGTCTTTAATTTCCACCCTTTCAGAAGACAAACCATGGTTCTCAAGCTGCTTCTTGAGCAGAAAATCATGAGCAATCTTAAATTTCTCATCATGAGTATATCCGGCAAAGTTGATTATTTCCAATCTGTCCCTCAAGGCCGGCGGAATAGTATCCAGGACATTGGCAGTTGTTATGAACATAACGTTTGACAGATCAAATGGAACTTCCAGGTAATGATCTGAGAATTGACCGTTTTGCTCAGGATCCAAAGCCTCAAGAAGCGCCGATGATGGGTCCCCCCTGAAGTCAGAACCCACTTTATCTATTTCATCGAGCATAAATACAGGATTTTTAGTCCCTGCATCTTTTATGCCCTGGATAATTCTACCAGGAAGTGCCCCAACGTATGTCCTTCTGTGTCCGCGGATTTCAGCCTCATCCCGAATTCCTCCCAATGAAACGCGTACGAACTTGCGTCCAAGCGCATGGGCAATTGATTTACCAATAGACGTTTTACCCACCCCGGGTGGTCCGGCAAAACAAAGAATTGGTCCTTTCATTTTTCCTGATAATTTGTGAACTGCCAAATACTCAACAATTCTCTCTTTTGCTTTTTGTAGACCATAATGATCTTCATCAAGAATTTTTTCAGCGGATTTGATATTGGCAACGTCATGACTTTCTATATCCCAGGGAAGTGCGACCATCAAATCCAGATAATTACGTATATAGCCTGCTTCAGGATTGAACTGGTTCATGTTTTGAAGCTTTCCGAGTTCTTTTCTGGCCTTCTCCTCAACATCCTCAGGCATTTTGGCATCTTTTATCTTGTTCAGAAGCATTCTGATTTCAGAATTCTCTTCTTTTTCACCCAGTTCCTCCTCAATTGTTCGAAGACGCTCCCTAAGCATTGCCTCACGTGCCCCTTTTTCAAATCTCTCCTGAGTCTTTGATGCTATTCGTCTCTCAAGCTCAAGTATTTTAATTTCTTTTGCCAGAAGCTCCGTGATCTTGACCAACCTTATCTTTACATCTGTAATTTCCAAAAGGTCTTGTTTCTCCTGAGGCTTTAAATTCAGAGCTGAAGCGACAAGGTCTGCAAGCTCTGAGGGTGTGTTTTCAGACATTATATTCATAAAAAGCAGGAAGTCTGCGGACTTTCCGAAGTTCATTGCTTTTCTGAATTCATTGGTCAGGTGGTTACATAGCGCTTTAATTTCCTCTGTGTCCTCAAATATTTCAGGAATTTCCTTAACCTTGGCCATGAAATATGAATCATGTCTTTCGTAGGAAAGTATTTCAACGCGGGCAAGACCTTTCACCTGCGCATTAATCTCACCATCAGTCTTGATCATCCTTTCAATTCTAGAAAGAGTACCGATTGTATGCAGGTCCTCAGGCGTCGGGTCATTTAGCCTTGCGTTTTTTTGAAGAACAAAACAAACTATCCTCTCCTTCTGAAAAGCCGATTCCAAAGCTGCAAGACTCTTGGGACGTCCGAAAGTGAGAACTGAATCAGTACTGGGGAATATTATGCCATCTCTTATTGGGATTATTGGGACTATTTTTTCCATAACTTTTATGTGTAATTAGCAATCTATCACAGATATTGCTAATTGTCAAGTGCCTTGAAAACCACTCACATTAAACCATTATATTTAGTATCTGTCAATCCATGTCCAGCCTTGTCCAGGCTCAGTTTTAATCGGTTAATTCCGTATATATTACTGTTCTTGACGAATAAAGCTTGGTCTCAGGGTTCCAAGTCCCCGCACACGTTATAAGATTCAAAAGTTGCTTATCAGTCGATGCTGCATAGACTTCCTGAAGTGGAACTTTATCAAACGGATAGTCTACCTTTTTTGTAACTGTAAATGTAAATTTTTGATTTTCTGAGTCCTCTATAGTGATCTCATCTCCTATTTCAAGTTTTTTGAGGTCATAAAAAACAGCAGGCGCGCCCGTTTCACGATCCCAGTGTCCTGATAATACAGAGCTTCCCACCTCGCCGGGTTTGGGCCCGAGGTTATACCACACCACATTATCAGGCTCTGTTGGAAGAACTGGCTTCTTTTCTGAGTCAATTCCCCCAGCCTCAACTACCGCATTAATATTAATTTTGGGGATTAAGATTGTCTGGGGAATTCCGGGAACTACGGCCTCTTCCTCAGGATTATTGCTTTCTTGTGACTCGTTCGGAGCTTGAGTGTTCCTTACAACTTCACGGCTCTCAGCTTTGAATAAGTCAGCACCCTTAACTCCAAAAAAGGCACCGGTGGCTATTAGCAATAAAACAAATAATTTTTTCATAATTGCACCCTTCCCAAGGCCATACAAGATGCAACGAAAAAAAATCATTGCATCTTGCTTACTCTTTCAAATCTTAAGTTAGTTAGCCCTACCAGTTGCCGGCGCTGATGCTGGAACTGTTGTTGTTGGACTTGGTGTAACTGTTGTGTTAGTTGTTGTTGTCGGTGATTGCGCAAATGTCATTGTAGCTGCTGCTAAAGCTGAAATTGCGAATGCACCTGTTGCTATTGCTGCTTTCTTTATCATGATATCACCTCCTTTCAACATATGAATTTAATACAAAATAATTACTTAGAAAATTTTTCTGTCCCGACCTCTGATGGTAAGATAGAAAGTTTTTTTAGGTTGTCAAAAACCTGATAAGAGCATAATTATGCTAACACACTTTTTCCCCTTTAGTCAACCGGCTTTAGTTATTTCTTACAACTACCTTACATTTTTCTGCCGCTTCAGCAGGGAGCCTGTATTTTATTGATTATCTGGAGCAAGTATTCCTTATTATTCTTCTCCAAATCTTCATCGACTTCTTCAAATATTTTTTAAGGATTCTTTAATATTTTATAAAGAGCTGCTGTTTTATGCTTTTTGACAGGAGAGATTACTTTCTCTTTTTCCAAATTTCTAATACCGCGGGCGAATTCTTCATTATTGATCAGGAGATGCCTTGCATCCCATTCGGGCGAAATGTCAACCAACAAATACATAGGCTTTCCCACCCAACGAAACCAATCACACGTTGGTTCTCCACAAGGCGAATTTTCTTGAAATGCTTTTTTCTCAGGCCATAGCGTAAAAACTTGCTCCCGATGATTGATATGCGGAGTGATATTCACTTGCGAAACAACAGACGCGTGTGCCGGAAGAGCCGGTAGAACTTCTCTTATATTTTTGACTCCTGCTGTCTCGGTCCAAAACCAGCGCTTAGTTAAGTAACTTAGGGGCAAATGCAAAGTATACTGTAATACCGCGGCGCACACCAATATATATAATGCTATATAATTATTATTGAGTCTTTTATATTTAGCTATTACCAGAATTAATGGCCAGACGAGAAAAGCTGCAAGGGTAACTCTGTAGTGAAGAAATATACTTTGGGCCGAAGTCACATAATTGCTTCCGAGCACAAAATAATGCCCCAGATCGCCCAATGCCAGGAGCATGTGCAGCGGCGATAAAACCGGTAAGAAACCAAACCAGGCAAAACTGTAAAGCAGTACATCGCGCTTGGCTTGAGTATTATACATATTTGATAGATTAAGATTTGAGAGTAAACCATTTTCATTTTGGAATCTATATCCATCGGGTGTGAAATTCGGGTAATACACAAAAAATATCAAGAAAAGGTAGATTACAGAAAGCCCCATAAGTAAAAGAGCAATTTTCCGGCGTTCAATTATGTAATAAATAAAACATAAAATAAATGTAAGCAGTGCGATATCTTCCTTACAGGACAGGAGTAGAAAAAAAGAAAATATAGCAAGCTTATTTTTATTTTTGTATAGAAAATATATAAACCATGGAAAAATTGAAGCCGCAATCACAAGACTGTGCACATCTGCCCAGATCGCATTCTGAATACCATAAAACATTAAAAAACTTAATAAAATTGCGTATATTACAGTCTTTTTCAGTTTTTTCATTTTTGCCAAATAGTAAATAGGAATAGCCGAAAAACTTATTAAAAATGCCTGAAGAACGATGAGTATTCGCACATCGTTGAAAAACCAATAAATTGGCGAAATCAAAGCATAAATTATCTCAACATGGTCACTAAATAAAGATGTATTGGCATAAGCATGGGTCGAGGAGATGGGATTTTTAAATTTACTCATAAGCCATACTGCCTGATCACTCACTCCCAAATCATAACCTGAGAGAAAATGATTATGCTTAACAACAGAAAGTACAGAGTATGCTATAAAAAACGCAAAGCAAATTAAAAAGGGGGCATACTTCTCCAAACGCGTGAGGATTCCCATAGTTTTTAATTTTTTCATAGTTCGCGGATTCGCTTAATTAGATAATCCCTATTATTTTTATCCAAATCTTCATCCACTTCTTCAAAAAGAATCTGTAGTATTTTTCCAATCTCAGGTCCCGGTTTCATTTTTAATTCCTTCATAATATCAGTTCCATCAATTGCCAGATCATTAATCGAGAAAGGGGCCGGCGCGAGCTGTTCTTCTAGACGCTTTTTAAA
>DATLNW010000074.1:0-2657 GCA_035536575.1 Lysobacterales bacterium | reverse complement strand
ACTGTCAGAGCATCAGATTGAAAATCTTATCGGGAAGTTATCCAGTATTCCAACAATTTCTATTCACAAGATTCCTCCCTGGAGCGGTGGCACTCCCTCTCTTATCATTACTCACGCAGAAGCAACGAAGCAGCATGGAATATTTGAAGTCGCCAAAATACTAGGCATTGAAACACATGAAATTATAGGGGTGGGGGACGGATACAATGACTTTCCGCTTCTTATGGCGTGCGGGCTAAAAGTTGCGATGGGAAATGCAGTTCCTGAGCTTAAGGAAATTGCAGATTATATTGCGCCAAGTGTTGATGAGGATGGAGTTGCTGATGTAATTGATAAATTTATTCTGAAGGATTAAATATCCCGTTTGAGGTTTCCAGTAAATCATCATATTTCTTCATAAGACTTTTCAAGTTTTCTGATATTTCCGAAAAGACAAAGCCGTCTATTCTTTTTATGGGAAGAATTTTGGAGCTTGTACTCGTCAGGAATGCACTATCATAACTTGAAAGATCTTCAGAGGATATGTTTGCCTCAATAATTTCATATCCATCTTTTTTTGCAATATCCAGAACGATTTCGCGGGTAATCCCTTCCAGTATTTTTTTTCTTGGTTGTGTAAATATTTTTTTGTTTTTGATAGCAAAGAAATTAGTACGTGTTCCTTCAATTATATTTTGGTTTTCGTCTGTCAATAAAGCATCAAAGCACCCATTTTCTTTTGCCTTTCTATATGCCATATAGCTCCCAAGCATATTTAGTGTTTTTGCATTTGGAAATAATCTTTTGTATTCATAGGTAATTGTATTTATGCCTTCTGCATAAAAATTCCTCTCAGGAAAAAGGGGATTAAGAAGCATTATGAAAAGTTGAGAATCGCTTTGAGCCTTGCCGCCAATTAATATAATCTTCAAATTGCAAGTGTCCGGGTTTTCTTTTTTTATTAAGTTTGAAATAAACTCTGACACATCGCTTTTAAAGAAGTGATGAATAATCCCCAGAATAGATGCTGATTGAAAGAGTCTATCGATGTGATGTTTCTCAAAAAACACTTTCCCCCCGCGCACCCTCAATGATTCATATACGCCAAATCCATAAGCATATTCAATATTGGAAAGGGGAATAATTGCTTTAATAAGTGGTAATATTTCGCCGTTTTGGGAAAAATTGTTAAATTTCATAAGTGAGTGCCGAGAGGGGGAGTCGAACCCCCATAGCCTTGCGACTAGTAGTTTTTGAGACTACCGCGTATACCATTCCGCCATCTCGGCTCATCGCTGGGTTGTTTTTCGAGCTCACATATTATATACTTTTTGCGCCCATTTCCGCAATTTTATGAAAAAGAATCCCAAAAATGTCCGTTTAACAGATGATATTGTTCCTACAGAGTACTCTATAACCATTCATCCCGATCTTCCCACATTTACTTTTAAAGGGGAGGAGGAAATTATTCTTGATCTAAAAAAACCAACCAAATCCATCACAATTCATGCAGACGAGCTTAAGATTTCTAAAGTAAATTATAATGGATCTCTCATTGGGGAGGTAAGTTTTGATAAGGAAAACGAGACAGCAATAATTAAATTTCCAAATCAACTCCCCGCGGGAGAAGGAAAATTATTTATTGAGTTCACAGGAACTCTAAATGACAAGATGAGAGGATTTTATAGAAGTAAGTATGATATCGATGGAAAAGAACATGTAATGGCAGTTACTCAATTTGAGTCAACAGATGCAAGGCGTGCATTTCCCTGTTTTGATGAACCCGCAAAAAAAGCAATTTTTCATATTAATCTTATTGTTCCGGAAGATCATACTGCCATCTCAAATGCGATTGAGAGTCAAGTCAAAGAGCATAGTTCAGGTTTCAAAATAGTAAGTTTTGCGCCAACCCCAAAAATGTCAACCTATCTTCTGGCTTTTATAGTCGGTAAATTTGAGCATATTGAAAAAAAGACTGCAGAGGGGACACTTGTCCGTGTATTTGTCACACCAGGAAAGAAAAAACAAGCAGAGTTTTCTCTGGACGTCGCTGCAGAAACTATCACATTTTTTTCTGAATATTTTAAAATTCCATATCCGCTTCCTGTTATGGATCTTGTTGCTATCCCTGATTTTGCAGCGGGTGCGATGGAGAATTGGGGCGCAATAACTTATAGAGAGACCGCCCTTCTTGTTGATCCGGTACATACTGCAACTGTAAATAAGCAATGGGTTGCAATTGTGATTGCTCATGAGCTTGCTCATCAGTGGTTTGGAAATCTTGTAACCATGGAGTGGTGGACTCATTTATGGCTCAACGAGGGATTTGCGTCATACATCGAGTACCTTGCAGTAGATCATATTTTTCCGGAATGGGACATGTGGACTCAATTCGTGTACATGGATCACTCGCGCGCTCTGGAACTTGATGGACTCGAAAATACTCACCCGATTGAGGTAGAAGTGCATAACCCCACAGAAATAAGCGAGATATTTGACGCAGTTAGTTATTCCAAAGGATCATCAATAATTAGGATGCTTGCCGAATACTTGGGTGAGGATATATTCAGAAAAGGTTTGCAGGTTTATCTCAAAAAGCATTCCTATGGTAATGCGACTACGTCTGATCTTTGGAATGCGCTGGAAAAGGTTTCGGGAAAACCTGTCGAAAAAATTAT
>DATLNW010000073.1:0-3064 GCA_035536575.1 Lysobacterales bacterium | reverse complement strand
GTTGCATTCATATGTGGCTTGCTAATCGCTGCCTGGTATTTCCAAACTCAGTTACAAAAAAATAATTCCACTACACTCTCTCCCGGTCCTTCAGCGGCTGCGCATATAGACAAGATTATTGTGGGTACTGACCCAACACTTCAGCCAATGGAATATATTGCGGAGGGAAAGTTTGTCGGATACGATATAGACTTGGCAAATTCGCTCGGTAAGGAATTGGGGGCAAAAGTAGAATTTAAAAACATTGTTTTTGACAATCTTTTCACAGCGCTTGAACAAAAGAAGATAGATATGATAATCTCTGCAGTTACGATTACAGAAGAGAGAAAGCAAAAATACAAATTTTCTGATCCCTACTTGAATGCCGGCCAAGTAATAATTGGTAAAATAGATGATGACTCAGTAAAATCAACAGCTGATCTTAAGGGTAAAAAAATAGCTGTCCAAAAGGGTACCACCAATGAAGAATCAGCACTGAAGTATACAGCAAGCAATCTTGTCATTCGTTATCCTGATTTTGAGCAGGCTACTCAAGCATTGGTTGATGGGAAGGTGGATGCAATATTTACGGACTTGCCTAGTGCGAAAGGTATAACTGTTACAAATCCAACACTTAAAATAGCAAGTGATCCTTTTACTGATGAATATTATGGAATTGTTTTTCGAAAAGACGAGTCAATGGTAAAGCAGGTGAATGATGCACTTACCTCTCTTCGTATAAAGGGAACGCTTACTGATCTTAAGCAAAAATGGTTAGACTAAGAAATAAAATGAATGAAATTAAATATCCGTCTTAAGCTACTTATTGGTTTTACACTTCTTCTAACCCTCTCATCGCTTGTGCAAGGTTTTTCCTTTCTTATCACTAGAAATTATATCTCATCGCAAATAACAAGTTTTCAAGAAGTGCAAGCAAAAAAAGGCGCGAGTGAAATTAAAGATTTTTTTACTCGACTGAGTACAGAAAGCTTTAAGTTAGGTAGAGTTTATCAGAGAGATGAAAAAAATTTTCCTCCATCGGCAAACTACGTTATTAACAATAATAATTACATAAAAAAAATAAGCATTCTTTCTCCGGTAGGACGCGAATTAACAAAATTTGATTCATTCGGACAAGTAGACCAATCAAAACTAAGCTACGAAGTTCCGAGCGACCCTTTTAAGTCTGCGGTGTCAGGAAATTCTTCCATATCCAAAGTTTATTATATTGAAGAAGGATTAGCTCCCTATCTTGATACATTCTCACCAATTTTTGGAGAAAAAAAGGATGTTGTCACTGGAGTAATAAAAATGCAGATTAACTTAACTCAACTAAGAAATGATTTGGCTGATATAAAATTGGGGGAAAACGGTTATATTTATGTAGCTGATAATGAAGGAAGGCTGATAGCCCATCCAGAAGAATCATTCGTATTGGAAAGACCAAATCTAACTTCGCGAAAAATTGTGTATAACTCCCTTAATAATATCCAAGCACTTCAGAGTGATCAGCAATATGGAAATGAAAAAGATGTTGCAGTTATTGCCCAAGCTGTAAAAATTCCAGGATACAGCTGGATTGTCGTTTTTGAGCAACCGGTCTCAGAGGCTTTCGGCTTTCTTACTTTTATCAGAAATATTTTTATTGTAACTTTGATTGGTTCCTCTATTGTCCTTTTGCTGACGTCCTTTGTACTTAGTGAAGATCTTACGCGATCCATAAGGAGATTGGAGCAGTCCGCGCAGCTGATTAAAAAAGGACAAATAGAAAAAACAGCTATTATTAAAAGCGGAGACGAGATTGAATCTCTTTCTTATTCATTTTCTTCCCTTATTGATCAGCTCATGGATAGAGAGCATTCGCTCGAGAAGGCTACAAGCCAATTAGAAGTTGCAAATGAAAAGTTGAAGGCACTCGACAAGCTCAAGGATGAGTTTGTTTCCTTGGCATCGCATGAGCTGAGGACCCCTATGACAGCTATAAAATCATATCTCTGGATGACTTTGCAGGGTGACGCTGGAGTATTGAACGATACTCAAAAGCTTTATTTAACCAGATCCTACAGCTCTGTTGAACGACTGATTAAGCTGGTAAATGATATGCTGAACATCTCACGAATTGAGTCAGGAAGAATCACAATAGAAGCAAAAAAAGTTAATATATATGAGCTAGCACAGGAAGTAGTTCAGGAGATCTCCTCCCGCGCCTCGGAGCTTGGCGTTCATGTCATAATCTCAAAAGACATACAGCTCCCTGATGTTCTGGCTGATTCGGATAAAATTAAGGAAGTACTAATTAATCTTCTGGGAAATTCACTGAAGTTCACCCCAAAGGATGGGACCATCACTATTTCTTTTATGCAAACTGAGGGCATGGTGGAAACAAAGGTGAGTGATACGGGAGCCGGAATCTCACATGAGGGTATTTCAAAGCTGTTTCAAAAATTCAATATGCTGCCTGAATCATATTCCATCAATAAAAGCGCATCTGGTAGTGGTTTGGGGCTATATATATCTCGGTCTATTGTAGAGCTACACAAGGGCAAGATATGGGCTACATCCGAGGGCTTGGGAAAAGGTTCACAATTTTCTTTTTCACTTAGAGTTTTTAAGGAAGAAGACCTGGGAGAAGCTGCAGAGGAGCGGACTCATGAAGGAAAGGAAAGTGTTGGAATAATTCACACGCAAATTTAATAAACAATTCCCAGCTTTACCCTATTGACAACTATCGAACCAATATGTTGTACTTAAATAAGAAAATGAAAAAATTACTGCTCTTAAGGACAAAATTTTCTTCAAATGGATTCACACTCATTGAACTTTTGGTAGTGATAGCAATTTTGGGTATCTTAGCTGTTGGTCTAATCTCAACTATTGATCCGGTTGATAAAATAAATGCCGGAAATGACGCTAAGGCTTTTAGTGACGTTACGCTTATGTCAAAAGCAGCTGAATCATATGCTGCATCAAATAACGGAGCCTATCCCGACGCCACATCAATAGTTGGCTCTGGTGAGTTAAGATCCATACCATCTGCGCCAAGTGGATATACATATACTCCTACTTATGTTTCGGGTAATCCAGG
>DATLNW010000072.1:0-3006 GCA_035536575.1 Lysobacterales bacterium | reverse complement strand
TTATTCAAAACTTTTATAGCCATTATCTTTACCCGCCAGTTTGCTCCCGGAATTTTATTGCCATTGTTGCCGGTTGCGCCCAGAATACCTGCTACATGAGTTCCATGTCCATTGTCGTCATTTGGATCACTGTCGTTATTCACAAAATCCCAACCATTTGTCATATTTGCTGATATATCAGGATGGTTGCGGTCTACTCCGCTATCAATCACTGCGACTACTATATTATTGCCTGTTGACTGGTCCCAAGCTGAGGCCATATTTATCTTTTTCAAACCCCACATATTGTCATAACCTGAGAATCGCCCGCGCGCTGCATATTCAGGGTCATTTGGAGTAAGTGCCGCTCTGACTACATAGTTGGGTTCAGCAATCTCAACATCAGGATCTTTTTTGTACTGCTCAACCAATGTCAAAACCTGATTAAACTCTGCAGGATTGCGGCTCCTACTTATAGCTTTTGGCAGACTAGTAGCCGTAGTTGTTTTCACTTTATACCAGCTTGTGTCGGGTTGGCTTTGCTGCAACACACCTTGACGGCGTTCAAAAATGCGCTCAAACCGTTCCGCTCGCACTGCACTATTAAGCTGCCTTAAAGATTCACGTCCCGGGTTTTGAGCGTTAACCTGGTCAGGCACTACTGAATTGGCGGTGCTTTTAAGTTTGATTAATACCTCACCTGGTACAACCTCCGGCTCACTTCCTGCTGAACCGACAGACTCAATTCCTTGGTATCCATCCTGCATGGGAGCTGCAGCTTTACTTCTATTATCCTGATTTTGTTGCGCCACGCTTACGCCAAGTATAGCTCCAATAACCAATACTGTAGATCCTAAAATCGCAATTTTTTTCCTGCGGGGAAGATTTTTAATCGAGTTTTTAATTGAAGATAAATTCATAAAGAATCTGTATTTCTTAAAGATTCTAAGCTTATTTCTAGTAAGACAATAAACAAATACTTTGTCAAGCATTAAAATATTTGCAAACACACACTTGACAATGACATTATAATATATTATAATGTATTATAATATGGTCAGAAAGTTAATCAGAATTGGGGACTCAGTTGGTGTGACGCTTGATAAGAAGATGCTACGCGCAGTTGGGCTTGACGGGGCTACTTTTGTCGTTATTGAACCTGATAAAAAGGGAAAAAGAATTATCATCCGTGAACGCCGCGACGCCGACTGGTAAATTACTAATTATCGATAATCCTCGAGTTTACGCCTATGCCAAACTTTTCTGAAGCCGATCCCCCTTGTATCACAACTTCCAAAAATCTTCTGTCCCCAAGACCTGAGCTTCCGACAATCAAACCCGCTTCAGAATCCGGCACATCCTTCAAACGGTCGTAACAAGTAAGCTCTCCTATTTTTGTCACAATCTTTCCGCCACTTCTGAAATTTATCTCTTCAGGTAGATACGTCGTCTTACAGTTCCCGAAATTATCCACCCACCAGACAGCAAAAGGCACATCTTCAACCTGATCAAATGGGTATTCCTCATGTGGGATATCTACTCCCTCAATCAGCCATTTAGCAAGTCTGGGCATATAATCATAACTTCTGAATTGGCTATTTATGATCCTATGGCGGAGTTCCGGATCCAATTTGCCCTTTTCTATCATTGCCTCAACTACTGTTGGAATATCTGTCAGATGCAAAGACTTTGCTATATTAAATTTCTTGGCAAGAGAAAGCATTTGCTCAGCAACTGTTGAAATTATCAGCGTTTTTCCATAGTAAAAATACCCAAATGGAGTACCGTTTGGCCACTTTTTCCCTCTTCCATAGCGAGGCGCGACGTTTACCATTATAACCCCTTCATCCCCTTCTGACGCGTCCAGCATATCGATAAGGTTCCCAGCTCCTTCCAACTCACTCTGCCCGATCCCAACAGTCTTTATAATCACGTTTTTGAATAGATGCATGGCACGTGTGGCCTGGCGCCCCATGGTATTTTCGTCCCGACAGTCATTTATGATGGTTACAAACATATATTTATTAAATAGAACATTTACCAATCAGTCAAGATCAGGAAAGTGCAAAAAACCCCGCGTCTTGACCTTTGATCATTCCTTTCATCTCCATAAGAGAGAGAACGCCACCGAGTTTGGAGGATTTAATCCCCGCGCGTTTTACTATTTCATTGAAATGCAAACTTTCATTTTCCAATATATCAATAATCTTCTGCTCATCCTTGGTTCCCCCTTTCAAAACACTTTTTTGTCCCCTTAATTCTTGCTTCTTAATTCTTAATACTGCAAGGATATCGTCCGCTCCACTTATCAGTTTCGCGCCCTTTGCGATCAATCCGTGCGGCCCTTTTGAGAGACTTGATGTGATCGGCCCCGGAACTGCAAAGACGGAACGTCCGTTTTCAAATGCATCAGCTGCGGTATACAAAGCTCCGCTGTCAGCAGCACCCTCGGTAACTACTACCCCTTGGGACAAGCCTGAAATAATCCTGTTTCTTGAGGGGAAGGATCCTTTTGAGGGCGGTTCCCCGAGTGGGTATTCAGAAACAATTGCACCACGAGACGCAAGAATACTATTATATATAGCCAAATTCTCGCGTGGATAGCAGTAGTCAACGCCACAGCCAAGAACTGCAATTGTCAGGCCTTTATTCTCAACCGTTGTCTTGTGAGCCAGCGCATCTACTCCGAACGCAAGACCGGAAACAACTATAAATCCGCTATTTACCAAATCAAGGGTCAAATTATGGGTAACCTGCTTGCCGTATTCTGTAATTCTTCTGGTCCCGACAATTGCGATTGTTCGCCTGTTCTCCAAACTTTCAAAATCCAAACCGCCCTTTACATAAAGCACAAAAGGAGGTTTTTTTATTTGAGAAAGAAGCTTCGGGTAATCTTTATCTGTCAGAATCAAATATGAAACTTTTGCCTTTTGAAGTTTTTTTTCGTAATCAGGAATCGAAAACTTATCTCTAAATTCAACAAACTTAGGCGCCCAAGCTTTGCCCAGCACTTTTTCCAAAGCCTGA
>DATLNW010000071.1:0-11061 GCA_035536575.1 Lysobacterales bacterium | reverse complement strand
TTTGTCAAAAGCTTTTTCTGTGATGGGAGGATTTATAACAGGAAAAAAGGTCTTGATTGATTTTTACAAACAAAAAGCCAGGCAGTTTCTTTTCTCAAACGCGCTTACGATTCCTGATACGGCGGCGCTTTTGGAAGGTGTTAAGATTATCCAGGAATCTGATGAATTGGTGAAGAAGTTGTGGGATAATGCAAAATATTTAAAGGGAGAATTCAAAAAACTCGGTTTTGACACGGGAAGTTCTTCAACACCCATAACACCTGTTATGCTTCCTGATGAGGAGGTTGCCCGACAGTTTAGCGCTAAATTATTTGAAGAAGATGTTTTTGCAACGCCAATTGTTTTTCCGATGGTTCCCAAAGGAAAAGCCAGAATCCGTGTGATCCCATCAGCGGCCCACGCGCAAAAGGATCTGGATTTTGGTATAGCCGCTTTTGCCAAAATTGGAAGCGAGCTCGGTGTGTTAAAATAGACCTCAGCGCAACTTATGATTATTCAAAATGATTTTTCTCTCAAAGAGACCCTGTGGTATAAGATTGGTGGAAAGGCAAAGTATTTAATTACCTGCAGCAGTAAAGAAGACATAACTGAAGCTTTTGAGTTTATTCAAAAAAATAGAATTAATAAAGTTTTTATTGTTGGACTTGGTTCCAACCTCCTTTTTACCGATGATGACTTTGATGGAGCTATAATAAAGATAGCCAATGACGTCATCCCCGACTACGATCGGGGATCCATGGATTCCCGCTTGCGCGGGAATGACAAGGTTGAAAGTTCTCGACTTCGCTCGAACAATAATATATCAGTCACCGATGAAAGCTTGGTAGAGGTTTTTGCTGGAGTAACAATTGAGGACCTTGTTCCATTTTGCTTTGACAATAATTTAATTGGTCTTGAGTGGGCCGGAGGGCTTCCCGGAACTGTCGGTGGTGCAGTTCGGGGAAATGCCGGAGCGTATGGTGGTGAGATAAAAGATGATTTGGTATCAGCTGAGGTTTTGGATTATTCGGGGGATAAACCAGTAATAAAAACTTTGATCAATGAAGAGCTGCAATTTTCCTATCGCAATAGTCACATCAAACAAAACAAAAAAATGGTTGTGATATCGGCAAAATTTAAATTACAAAAAACAGATTCTGATGGTTTGGAAAAAGCACGCGAAGTTTACGAAAAAAATATCCAGTCAAGAATTGACAAACATCCGCTTGAATATCCCAACACCGGATCAGTTTTTATTAATCCTCGGAAGAAAGAAGATGTTGAAAAAGTGCTGTCAATTTATCCCGATCTTCGGGAAAGTGTTGAGCAAAAGTGGTATGGAAAAGTAGCGGTCGCCACACTTATTGATAGGTGGGGACTGAAGGGATATCGAGTAGGAGACGCGCAGATTTCAGAAAAGCACGCATTGTTTATCGTAAATCGGGGAAATGCAAAATACATCGATGTACTACAGATAATGGAAGATGTAAAGAAAAAGTTCATGGATACTTTTGGATTTGTATTGCATGTAGAGGTTGAAATAGTTAAATAAGTAAGAAGCAGCAAGTCTTTTTACATGTGTATAATATACTAACTTATTATACATGTTGAAAGTGGTCACTTGTTTTGCTACAATATAAAAAGTTTATGAATAGAATTTCGTTAATTAATACAGCAACAAAGAAAAACCTCTCTTCCGAGGGGTAGTTTTTGTTGGCAAAATCTCAAAACTATAACCCCTCAAAGAGGGGTTTTTTTATGGGAAAAAGGAGGTGATAATTATGACAGAAACATTTACAGGAAGAAATCCAGAAAGTAGAAGGACCCCAATTCTTACCGAAGCAAATCAAGGATTGAGGGGAGTCGTTTCTGAAGCAGATGCAACCGAAAAACGACTTGGAGGGGGAATTAGGGTATTGGTTCAGGCGCATCTTAGAAAACACCTGCAAGGAGAAACTAGTATAAGGGGAATGGGGCTTGTTGTAGGAGTTAGTCCCGATGTTGTGCTGGATTTAGATGCTGGCGAACTCTATCCTACGATTGAAGGGACACCAGGTCAGGTTGATAGAACAACACCACTTTCTGATAATGACTGGTTTAGGTATAGGCAAGGAGTTATTAGTGAGGTTACTTGTCTAAAATATTACTAAACTTTGGTTGAGTTAAGGTGCATTTGCGATCGGAATGCACCTTAACAAAGTCATATAATTAAACTATAATCTATGCATATGTTTTGGGCCGACGAATTAGCAGAAAAATTAAAGAAAAGAAAATTGCCACTTGAATGGGTGGATGATATGAAGACACCCTCAGGCCGGGTTCATGTCGGTGCTTTGATGGGGGTTGTGATCCATGATTTGGTGCATAAAGCATTGAAAGATCAGGGGGTAAAAACAAAATACACTTATGTCTTTGAAAATCATGACCCGATGGATGATATACCATCCTATTTACCCCATGAGAAATACGAAAAATATCTGGGAGTACCACTTTTTAAAATCCCATCTCCTGAGCCTGGTTTTGCCAACTTTGCTGAGTATTATGCACATGAATTCAAAGATACCTTCAATGCTCTCGGGTCTCATCCTGAAATCATCTGGACGAAAGATTTGTATACAAGCGGGAAAATGAATAAAGGCATTAAATTAGTTTTAGACAATGCAGGAGAAATCCGCAAAATTTATAAGGAAATGTACAAAAAAGAAATTGCGCCGGATTGGTACCCATTCCAAGTGTATTGCGAGAAATGCGGGAAAGTTTCAACAACACGAGTCTACGACTGGGACGGAGAACTCGTTTCTTATCGGTGTCCGGTGGACGCAACAGAGTGGACCGCAGGATGTGGACATGAAGGGAAAACATCGCCATTTAGTGATGAGAAAGGAATGAAAGGAAAAATGCCATGGAAGGTCGAATGGGCTGCCAAATGGCAGGCAATGGGGGTAACTGTTGAGGGAGCAGGTAAAGATCACATGAGCCGCGGAGGATCACATGATCTATCTTCGCAAGTTGCAGAACGAGTCCTTAAATATCCTGTTCCATATCCTGTTGCATATGAGTTTATGTTAATAGGTGGTAAAAAAATGTCTTCCTCAAAAGGACGGGGATTTGCAGCAGCTGATATTCTTGAAATTCTTCCCCCTGAACTTGCACGATTTTTGATAGTCAAAATGGATATCAAACAACAGACAAATTTTGATCCGAGCGAAAAAGATACAGTCCCCCACCTTTTTGATGAATATCAAAAAGCAGCGGATGCGTACTTCAATAAAACTGACAAAGACCTTGGGCGTATTTTTGAACTATCTCAGGTCGGAGAAGTTAAAAAAACTCCTGCTGTAAGGTTTAGCGTTCTTGCCCAATGGATACAGATGCCCAATATGGCCGCGGAAATTAAAAAAACAGACGCTTCGGAATGGGCAAAGTATGCAAGAGTATGGCTTGAAAGATATGCACCTGATTCTGAAAAGTTTGCCGTGAAACAGGATTTACCCGAATCAGCAAAACATCTATCAGACAAACAAAAAGAATTATTGAAAAAAATTGCTTCAGAATTAGGTCGAGAAAGCGACGCAGAAACATTTCAAACAAAAATTTATGAAATAGGTAAAGAGCTTGGTCTAAATGGAAAAGAAACTTTTGCCGCGATATATCTATCATTAATAGGAAAAGATCATGGCCCCAAAGCCGCCTGGCTTATATTGTCTCTTGATAAAGAATTTGTTAGAAAAAGATTTGAAGAAGTTTCTCTAAAGGGGAAAGCGTCAAGCGTTAAGGGTGAAGAAGTTTTGCAAGTTAAATTCTTAAATAAACAAGAAATTTTTTCTATTAATTCAGAGTTAGCGAAGAAGTTTCCATCAATAAGAGTAGGAATTGCAGTTATTAAAGGAGTTTCGATAAAAAAGGAAGATCCGGAATTAGAAAAAGAAAAAAAGGGGTTACTTAAATCTTTAGAAAGTTTAACCACGGAAGAATTGGGGCAATATCCTGAAGTTGTAAGTTATAGAAAACTTTATAAAGAAATGGGAATTGATTGGCATTCACGAAGGCCCAGCCCTGAAGCACTACTTCGCCGTGTTGCACTGAATAAAGGTCTATATACGATAAATACGTGCGTTGATGCATATAATTTGGTAGTTATGAAACACAGAATTTCTATCGGTGCTTTTGATTTGGACAAAATTGAATTTCCAACAGTTCTTCGTTTTGCAAAAGAGAATGAAGAGATATTACTCCTAGGGGATACAGAGCCTACAAAATATAAAGATCGCGAAATTGCATATTTTGATAAAAAGGGTGGATACAATATTGATTTTAATTTCAGGGATTCACAAAGAACAGCAGTAAGCCTTAAAACAAAAAATCTGTATATAAATGTTGATGGAGTTTATGACATAACGCCTAAACAGGTTGAAGAAGTCCTAAAAGAAGCAGTTGACACGATCATAAAACATTGCGGAGGGAAACTAGAAACATTCGGAATAGAAATGGTTCAATAAAATATTGATAATGTACTTTATTACTGCGCCGTATTATAGTAAGCTCAGAGTATGACTAAAATTTCCCGACTAAAAGTTGATCCTCAGCAATTAGGTTTCTTCATGAATAATTTTTGGAGCCTTATCACACTTCTTGAAGATAAGGACCAGGTAAAAAGTTTTTTGAAAGATCTGTTAACTCATACAGAAATGAAAATGTTTGCAAAAAGAATTCAGATAGCAAAAATGCTTCTCGAAGGATATTCTTATCAAGATATCAGAGGGTATGTAAAAGTAACGGATTCAACTATTTCTAAGATTAGCAATTTATTATCTGTTGACGGAGCTGGTCTAAAAACAGCAATTAAATATTTGCATAGAATTGAAGAGCAAATCGAAAACAATCGTATGAAAACAACACCAAGTCTAAAAGAAAAATATCCTGAACATTTTTTGCCAGATAGAATTGCCAATAAAGTGGGTGAGATGATGAAAAAGGGTAGAAGGAAGAAATCGGCTGTTAAAGATATTAAACTTTGATACTGCGCCGTAATAGAGTAGGATAAATTTTATCTTTTATGTTAAGATTATTTATATGAAATATAGAGAGTTTATCACAGACGTACTACAAGGAGCTTCAAAAATTGCCATTGATAAATTTGGCAAAGTTACAGGTACTACAAAAAAGGAAGATAACAATCAAGTCCTCACAGAAGCAGATTTGGCAATTGGAAAGTATATAGTTGGAAAACTTCAGATACACTATCCAGACTACAATGTAATTGATGAAGAAGCAGGAGTAATTGATAACGGATCTGAATTTACATGGGTGGTTGATCCGATTGATGGATCAAGTAATTTTGCAGTTGGTGCACCAACATATGGAATAATGATTGGACTTCTAAATGGGAGCGAATCAATAGCGGGTGGATTTTTAAGCCCTTCGATAAACGAAATATACATTGCAGAAAAGGGGAATGGAGCGTATCTGAACGGAGAAAGAATTTTTGTTACCAAGGAACAGAATTTAGCAAATTGCTTGGTAGCCTATGGTATTGATGGTCATCAGGAAGACCCTGAATTTACAAGAAACGAAATAAAGCTACTAGGAGAAATAATATTACACATAAGAAATCTCAGAACTTCGGGTAGCGAACCAGTTGATGTCGGCTGGGTAGCATCAGGTAAGTACGGTGCTCGTTTAGTTCAGTGCCAGAAGATCTGGGACCTAGTTGCTCCTCAAATTATAATCGAGGAGGCGGGCGGAATCTTTACGGATTTTTGGGGAGCACCAATTGATTACTCGAATCCTCTAAAAAGAACATCAGAAAATTTTACAGTGTGCGCTGCATCACCTGAACTGCATAAACAATTGCAAGATATAATCCATAGCAAGGTGTAATTAATGCAAAAAATTCTTGTTGTCACGAAGTAAAAATAAATGATACGCTAAGAGCGATGTGGTTTTTGTTATCTATCTTATCCGCAATAATTTACTCTTTTCGCGGAGTTCTAGAAAAGAAGACAATACAAAACGTTGATAAGTTTGTACTAGGTCTTGCAATACGCCTATTTGCATTTCCCTTTTTCTTCCTACCATTTATATTTAATCCTAAATTGGCTGAACCTTTATTTCAAACTAATTTAAATTTCTGGTTTGCTGTGATATTTGTAAGCTTTATTTGCACGCCGGTTGAAACATATTTTTATTACTCAGCTTTAAAAGACGAAGAGCTTACTACAGTATTGCCCATTCTTAGTTTGGGTCCTATTTTAACTCTTTTCATTGGTTCATTTACATTAAAAGAAGTACCAACTATCTTTGGCTTGCTGGGGGTAGTTATGATAACATTTGGGATTTATACGCTCAAAATTCAACACGCAAGGGAAGGATTTTTGGAACCAATTAAGCATTTAGGGAAAAATAAAGCCATTCAATTTATGTTCATTGTAATGGTGTCTCAATCAGTTGGCGCTATTTTTGATAAGGTTGGAGTTTCAAATGCAAATGCATACATATATGCTTTTTTTAATTATTTTTTTGTTTGTATTTCGCTATCGATTATTGCAATGATAAAAGCAAGGCAACATCTAAAGCAGATTTTAATAAACTACAAAACATTCATAATCATAAGTTTTATCATTGCCTCATACACTCTCCTTTATCTTTCTGCTCTTGAATCAGGATTTGCAGCATATGTTAGCGCAATTAAAAATACATACATACTTTTTTCAATAATCCTGGGACTAGTATTTTTGAAAGAAACAGAAGGAAAGCAAAAGATTTTTGCAGGTTTAATAATCGTAATTGGATTAGTTTTGGTAAAAGTATTTGCCTAGAATGAATAAACTGTTAATTGCCACTTTTAATAAGGGGAAAATTGAGGATTATAAATCTTTTCTGAAAGATTTGCCTCTTGAACTTTTAACACTTAGCGATCTGGGGATTACTCAGGATTTTGATGAAGTGTATGATACTTTTGAGGAAAACTCCCGCGCAAAAGCAGAATTTTACGCAAAACTTTCTGGTTTGAATGCACTTGCTGATGACAGCGGTGTTGAGATACCGTTCTATAACATGGAGCCAGGGGTCCATACCAAAAGATGGGATGGTGTTGGTAAAAACGATGAGCATTATCTGAATTTTATTCTTGAGAAAATAAAAGCAATTCCGCAAGAACAAAGAAAAGCCCAGCTCCGCGCAGTTCTGGCGTTAAGTATTGACGGGGAAACACATTTAGCTGAAGGGATTATAAAAGGGAATTTAACAACAGAGGTTTACGCCAGCTCGGCAACTCATGGTTATCCATGGGACAGCGTTTTTATAATTCCTGAGATTAATAAATATTATGAAGATCTAAACCCTTCGGAGAATTATAAATATAACCACCGCAGAGTAGCGTTTGATAAACTAAAACCATTACTAAAGTAGAGATGAAGAAAGGTTATTTTGTCTATTGCAATAGGCACGGGTTTATTTGATAATTAGAGGTAATGGCGGGTCCGCCTAAGCTTACTTTTCGCCTACTCCGCCAGCTGGCGGACGCGGCTCAAAGAGCACTTTAGCGGCGGATTCAAGACCTCTCTAAGCTTTTTGTTAAGCAAAAAGCAAGAGAGTCTAGAAGGAGGTGATATTTTATGGCAGATAATAAATCAAAAAATATTATTGACACTCTTGAGGACTTTTTCAAAAAGGCTCCTGCAATTCCTGCAAACGGACGTGAAGCATTGGTTAAGATAACTCCATGGCTTGCAATCATTTTCGGAATTCTAGGAGTTCTTGGTGGCCTAGCAGGTGTGGGAATACTTACTATGTTCTCACCACTTGCTGCTTTTTCAGGAGCACAAGGCATTGCTTCATACGGAACCGGTATCATAGCAGCATGGATATGGCTTGCATCTTCGGTTCTTATGGTCCTTGCCTATCCCGGTCTTAAAGCCCGGAAAATAGGTGGATGGAACTGGCTTTTCTGGAGTGAAGTATTGAATATAGTAGGTTCGGTAGTTGCCGGTTCACTTATTAATGCAGTGATAGGAGCACTTATTGGATTTTATCTATTATTCCAAATCAAGTCTTATTACAAATAAGAAATACTGAATTTATTCAACAAATAAAATCCCTACGATATTAAGTTAAGTGGGGATTTTATTGTATCTGCTATTTGTTAATTTATTAGTCCTTTGATAACATGGGTTATACTTTTCAAATGAAAAAAATACTTTTTATATTTATTTCCGCAATAATCCTGGGATTTTTGTTTTTTGGTTTATTTCAGCAGGTTCTGAATGCAAACTCAAAAAAGGGCGCTCTGCAGGTAACGTCCACGCCTGAGAGTAAAGTTTATTTAGATGGTAAATACATAGGTCAAACACCTCTTTGTAAATGCGAGGCAGACGATACGTTAAAAACAGGGGAATATACATTCAAACTTGTCCCGCAGGACAAAAACCTTTCTGAGTATCAGGAGAAAATTACAATATCAGAGGGGGTTTTAACTGTAATCGATAGAAAATTCGGCCGTGATTCACGCTCGTCCGGCAGTGTTATCTCACTAATACCTCTGAAGGATAAAAAAAGCACAGAGTTGCTTATTGTTTCCATCCCTTCAAAGTCAAAGGCATATCTGGATAATGAGGAAATAGGCCAGACTCCTTTTCTTTTCAAAAACCCAACAGAATCAGATCATGCACTAAGAGTCACAAAAGAAGGATATGAGGATAAAACAGTCAGGATAAGAACGCCACTCGGGTATAAATTGACTGTTGTGATGTATCTAAGTACAGGAGATTCAACCGGAAAAGATCCGATCTCACCCTCTGCATCTCCCAGTGCCACGCTTGGCCCCACTCAGACACCCGTTAGAAAAGTCACAATCCTTAATACGCCAACAGGATTTTTGAGAGTTCGTGCGAGTGCCACAATTGCAGCTGCGGAGATTGGAAGAGTTACCCCCGAGGAGACTTTTGAGTTGGTCAGTGAGCAAGCAGGATGGTTCCAGATAAAGTTAAAAAATGGACAAGTAGGATGGATATCAAGTCAGTATGCGGCCAAACCTTAATTCAGGCGCGGATGTAGTAGATTATAAAAACCACGAGTAGGCCCCAGATGACAACACTTGTAAGAAGCGCTCTGTCTGAAAAGAGGACACGCTCAGGCGACTCTCCCTCATGTTTTTCGTAAATCCTCTGCAGGTAGCGCATGATCCCATAAACAACAGGAATGATTGTAATCATCAGCCATTTTTTCTGAAGATATGTACCTAAAATGTCAGCTGGGACAGAATTTATCGGAACCTGGCTGCCCTGGGGATTTTCCAGGAAGGTAAATAATGAATAAAAGATAAAAGCGGCTGTTGCGAAAACTGAAAGATAAACATCCAGAAGTTTTTCAGTATAATGCGAGAGCGTTTTTCGGGTAATTGAAATTTTTTCAAGAGACTCTTTCCCAAGAAGCGTTAATTCAGAGCGCCTTTTGCCAATAGCAAGAAAAAGTGCGAGGGCAATGGTTGTCAGTAAGAGCCACGCAGAGATGTGATAGCCGGTTACAACCTCTCCTGCAAATACACGGAGAATATATCCCCCTGCAAGTGTTAGGATATCAATTATTTCAATGTGTTTCAGAAAAGCTGAGTATGCTACGTGAAGCAGGAGGAATATAAGTGTAATCAGAAAAAATCCAGTCGAAACAAAGTAGCTTGAAGTAAGTGAAATAAGTATAAGTACAATAGCTATGAAATAAGCTGTTTTGATAGAAATATCATTATTGGCAAGAGGTCTATATTTTTTGAAAGGATGTAATCTATCTTTTTCGCGGTCAAAAATGTCATTTATGACATAAATCGCACTCGACATGGCACAAAAAATCAGAAAACCATTAATAGTTTTATAAACTGTGGGAAGAAAGAAAAGGTCACCACTAAATATCAGTGCAGCGAAGATGGCAAAATTTTTGATCCATTGTCTGGGTCTGAGAAGCCTCAACTCATCACGAAAAATTTTTTTCATTTTGCGTCATCAACCACTAAGTGCAGGAATAAAAGTATCCCTCCTGTTACAACTGTTAACATAACAAGTGCAAAAACTTTACTTTTTGCATCAAGTGTCAATGAAATTATCCCCAATATAGCAGATATATTCCAATAAAACAACGCTATTTGCCGTTGAGAATAGCCTAGTTTTAATAGCTTGTGATGCAGGTGTCTGTTGTCATGCAAAAAAGGCGATTTTTTGTTTGCAATCCTTCTTATGATTGTAAAAACAAAATCGACAAGTGGTACTCCCATGACAAGTACAGCTGTTGCCAATTTGGCGCTTGATAAAATTGAGGCAACCCCCAAAAGAAGATAAAGACTTGTCGCGCCGTATCCCGGAAAGATTTTGGCTGGGTGAAAATTGAAAATCAGAAATCCCAGCGCAGCACCCGCGATAATAAATGATAGCTGGGCATCCAGAGGATTGCCCTGCCCTGTTGGGTTTAATTTAAGACTAAGAATGCCAATCACAATTGCTGAAATTGCAACAATTCCGGGCATTTGCCCATCAACTCCCTTACTCCAATTTACCATATTCATAACCCAAATAAGCCATAAAACAGATACAACATCTGAGAGTAATAAGTTTATAATTGGAAGCCTGAGTGCATCTAAGTGAATTAGTCCTCCCCCAAAAGGATTGGTAATAAAGTGAATGCTGATGCCACTTCCGACAATAATTACAGCTGTAAAGATGTTAATCAAAAAGCGGAAATATGGAGAAACATCACGGGAGCGGGAATTTTGCTTGTCGTCAATTATTCCAACAATAAGCATAATAAGTGCAGCGCTGAAAATAGCAATTGTAATGTTGTTAATCGGCAGGAATAACAAACCTGCAATCGCAGCTCCCATAAAAAGCGGGACACCGCCTCCACGGGGAATCGGTTTTTTATGAATTATCCCAGGATGCTTATGTAACTTGGGATCATCCACAAGACCGATTTTATTAAATAGCTTTATGCAAACAAAAGTGATAACGCAAGTTGCAACAAGAGCAGTGAGAAACGATAGAAGAATTTGATTATATAGTATTGTCATTAGATTATTAGTTGAAGCGTACGGACTATAAA
>DATLNW010000070.1:0-5267 GCA_035536575.1 Lysobacterales bacterium | reverse complement strand
TTAATCGTTAAAAGCGTATCATTCAGATTGATTAACTTGCACTTGCGCATAATATTTGCTGTTTCACTACTTTTCAGACTCATCCGCTTTACAACACCTACTATCTCTTTTTGTGAAATATTGGAGATGATTTTTTGAATTGAAGTAGCCGTTAAAAGCAAATTTGCTGCCCCTGTTTTGGAAATTATCGAAGAAACCACCACATCAGAGTCGACAAAAACAATAACTTTGTGACTCATAAAGATTTACGGATAGCAGAAAGTTCTTTTTTGATGCTGGAAAGATTTTTCTTGTCTTCCTGCTCCTTCTTGTATAGATCTTCATCCAGCCCAGTGAACACAAATGAAAGAGCAGATGAAGAAATCCTGTACACTTTTCCTATTTTTTTGGCAACAATTTCACCACGCGAAATAAGAGAATAAACTGTGTTTTTGGACAATTGCAGCATTTCCGCAACTTGCTCTGGTGTATACGCCTTGGTACTTAACATAACTAAATATTACTAAATTAGACTAAATATGTCAATAATTATAAAACCGTGAGCTGAAGTGCTCCTGTGCCGTCGATTGAAAACGTAGCTGTTTTCCCCCGATCAAGTTCTTTTGTAAGCTTTTTCTGTGCGATCATATCCTCTATATTATCCTGAATATAACGCCTGAGAGGCCTTGCGCCAAACTCAGGATCAAATCCTTCTTTTGAGATCTTCTCAATCACCGCATCATCAAATACCAGCTTTATATCCTGCTCCTCCATACCTTTGGTCAAATTTTGTAGAAGCAATTTAACCACCTGAGTTACATTCTTGTCTGTAAGTGGCTTGAATGTGATCACTCCGTCAAAACGGTTCAACAGTTCGGGTTTGAAAATATTATTGGTTTGTAAAAATTCAAGAAGTCTTGTGTGGAAATTTTTATCAATCGCCGTACCTTTATTTACCTCCTCCCGGATAAATTCTGATCCGGCATTGGAAGTTGCGATGATTATTGCATTGCGGAAGTTCACTGTCTGGCCTTTATTATCAGTTAACCGCCCGTCATCAAATACCTGAAGAAATAAATTATGGATCTTGGGATTTGCCTTCTCAAATTCATCTAACAAAACAAGGCTTGACGGGTTATCATGAATTTTATCTGTCAACTCTCCCCGCTCGTCTCCCTCCCCAGGTGCCGCACCAAGCAGACGTCTTACTCCATCCTCATCTGTATATTCACTCATATCAAGCCTGATCATATTCTTCTCACCCCTAAAGTAAGCTTGGGCAAGTGTTTTGGCGGTCTCGGTCTTACCAACTCCTGTTGGCCCAAGGAAAAGGAATGATATAGGTTTGTCTGTTGTCTTAACCCCTGACCGGACGCGTCTTAAGCTTTCAGCAATTGCCGTTATTGCCTCATCCTGCTCAATTACCCGTTCGTGTAGGTGCTCCTCAAGGTGCAAAAGTAAATTAATCTCATCCTCCGATGGAAGTCCGATTGCGACATTTGTGCGGGCCTCAACTTCCTTGACAACATGATCCTCAAGTACCATTTTTCTATTTGTTTTTTCAAAGTGGGAAATTCCCTTAGTATTGGATATCTTATTTGCTACTGCTTCAAGAAGAGATACAGCGCTTCCCGGCAGAACCTGGTCTTGAAAATACTTATCAGAAAGCATAACTGCGCTTTGAATACTAAGATAGCTCAGGATTACTTTATATTTATTCTCAATTTTCCTACTTTCCCCCAATACCATCTGAATTGCTGTATTTTTATCAGGAGTCTTCAACTCAACTATTGCAAATGCTTCCTTCAATGGATTTCTTTCCATATATTTTTTGTAATTGGCATAAGTCATAGTTGCTATGATTGGAAGATTGCCTGTTTTAAGGAATGGAAGAAGTGCTCCTGACAGATCAAGCCCATACGAGGAGCCACCCAACACATTTTGGAACTCAGGAATATATAACAAAATATCCTCTGCATGAGAAACCTCGGAAATTATTGCCTGCAGCCTCTCCTCAAGCTCTCCTCTATTGGTGGCACCGGCAGTTAGTGAGCCGATCATAACTTCAAGAATGCGCCTGTAATTTAGATAAGCCCCCAATTCCCCTTCAAAACTATAATAGGAAAGTGCCCTAACTAAATTTTCTTTGCCTGCTCCGATTTCACCAACAAGTAGAATATTGTTATTTTCTACTTTTACCAACCCCTCAATCATTTGCTTAAACTCACTCTCACGCCCTCTAATCAGAGGCTTGGTCCTAAGAGCTGTTGAGGAAAAATTACTTGTGTAATTCTTGGTTTCCGGAGTCCAGCCGGAGACCAACTGCTCACCAATCCCACCACCCGTCACTCTGATACGGAATTTCTTAGGATTTTCCTCATCCGGAAAATCTTGTCTAATCCAATAGGAAATATTGTACAAATCCTCCGATTTAAGTTGTTTGGTAAAAAGCAATTTTTTATCTTTTTCGATTAACAACAAATAAGCGACAAAAATATCAATCGTTGTTACAAATTTACCATTAAAAGTTTTTGCTGCGTCAAAAGCGCTACGGGCTAGTAGATCTTTTTCAAGTTTTATGATGGGCAGATCCGCTCTTGTGATATTTGCCTTTTGCATAAACAGCTGAACCTGAGGCATTCTGATCAATCTTTTTATTATTCGCTCAGTTCCCGCCTCAACTACAAAAGGGTAAAGCGACTGCCTTGTAAATGATGTAGAAACCTTTTTGCCATCATTCTTTGAGACCTGTACAGACGGCATAATTTTACTAATTTTATAGTGGAAAAATACCTCAAACATTACAAACAAATTAAAAATAAACAATGGTAATTTTACCGACGCGTCCTGCACGAATTGATTTAAGATAAGATAAAACAGCAAAGAAAAAATTATTAAGCGAAGGGATCTGGCCAAGGCACTTCTATAGAAATAGTATATTTTTAAGTACTCAATCATATTTTATAAAAACAACATAAGAATTGTCATAACAGGAAGCATGATAAAACCAATAAAAACAACTATTTCAATCAGAAGTAGCGGGATGAGAATAATAAGATCAGCGATAATAATTAGACTCTTAATAAATATCCCCATCGCTCTTGAAAATCCGACTAATCCCTGCCTGTATTCGTTTTTAAGAGGCTTGAAGAATGTTTTGATAAATAAGGGAAGAGCAAAAACCTGAAAGAAAGCATGATTGAGGGAAGCGAAAAATTTATAGATTCCCCTCGGGGCTTCAAAAAACCAAAACTTTAGGAATGCTAAGGGCAGGAATAAATAGCTTTTCATTGCTTATTTTAGTATATGGGGTCTATTTCTGAATTACAACTTTTACTATGGATAAATAACACTTCGTTCTTGCAGGCCTCTATTCTATAATTCTATAGAATTGTAGAATACTAATGCCTCGAGGAGTTAGCTTGTGGCGGATGTTATTCCCCTGAGTTCTCTTAATGACAAGCCCGGCAATTGTCAATTTCCTGACATGCTCACTTACGTTTTTGATATCCGATTTAATACTCGTTGAAATTTCGCTCACTGAAAGCTCGGGAGTTTTTTCAAGAAGATCAAGTATCTGAATGCGCCTATGATTGGCAGACCCCTTGGCAATTCTCTCAAGCTGTTTATAACTCAACATAACTAAAGTATACTACAATCTATTCTACAATTCTGCAGAATATTAGAATAGAAACAACTACTTGGGCTATAATAATTGTTTGCTGAGCTTCAAACTGCTATAATACAGCCCAGATTTCAATATGAGCGGTATAGAACAAAATGGGGGGGGTAAATTTGATCCATTTGCTAGTGAATTTTTAGATAAGAGATTCCGGCCACCAACCCCTGGAATAATAAAAGACATTCAGAGGCGAGCTGAGGGTATGCTTAAATACACTGTTCCACACGCTGTTCTTGAGCGATCTTTTCTTGTAAACGGCAACCCCGTAATTGTAAAAAAACACCTCGAGAGAAAACAAGTTAATAACGCGGGAAATGAAGTAGAGTATCCGTTTGCGGAAATTATTTTCTATGACAAGTATGGTGACCGAATTGAGGCCAGCTATGAAATAAGTGAAGATGGATATACGTATCGAACCCCTGGATTTTTAGACGGATACGATTGGCAGGTACTTGACGATGGAAAAATTGGTTATGCTAAGGACAATTGGCCACGCCCCCTTAACACTGAGGAAACTGGCGACTTAGCAAGGAGACTGTTCGGTTTTATGAGTATATCGCCACCTGATGCGACATCAAATTCACCACTAATCGTGCATGCTATAAATACCGCGGCAGAAACTGGTATTAGAGCAACTATAAAGGACGAACTAGTGCCGCTTCGAAGCAATTTAAATAAAATAAGCAGCAATGATTGGATAAGCATCGAAGCTACAGAGCGTGATGGAATTCTGCCTGGAATGGAAACTGCCGTAAAGCTCAAACTTGTAATCGCTCAAGATAATCCTGAATCAGTTAGAGAACTTACAACATTTACACTATTTGAAAACGGGACTGCTAAATATACATTTGAACCAATCGATTCTCCTATTGGCGCAGATGGTGCAACAACCGAAATCGACCAAACTGAAGTGGATAGAAGAAATGGAAATAGGAAATGGAAAAATTCAACGAGTCAGTGGGGTTTTGATAGAGCTAATCAGGAGCACGCGGAAGCAACACATGCTCGATTAAAAGATGCGTATGGAAAAGTAAAGTGGCATCTCCTCAAACCATAGAATGAACTATTTATTACTATCGCACAGTATTTTGTATTCGCAGTTTTTACATTGCATGCCGCCCGTACACTGAAAATCGCTATTTTCAATTTCTGAAACAATCTCCATAATTTTTGCTTTTGCGATCTCAAGCTCTTTTTTTGAGCGGGTTGTTGAGACTTTTTGATTTGCCTCCAGATAATGTAGAGTCAATACTATCTGCTCAGGTGTTTTACCAAGCAAGCTGTCTTTTACTTCTGTTGCGGCAAGAGCGTAAAATGATAGTTGTAGATCGTCTTTTGCCTTTTTTTCATCCAACATATTTTTCCCGGTTTTGTAATCTATGATTTCTATTTTGTCACCCGCCAGCTTATCAACTCTATCTATCCTTCCTCCTGCTTTAATTTTATCCTGCCCTGAGCCTGCCGAATGGGCAAGCCAAAAACTAAACGGCTGTTCAATACCTACGGTGTTTGGCTTTTCTTTTTGATAATTCTGCCAAAAATCTGTTAAGAGTTTTTCAGCTTGTAGATATGTCTGTTTTTCATGAGTTTTACTAGAATAACCCTC
>DATLNW010000069.1:0-7579 GCA_035536575.1 Lysobacterales bacterium | reverse complement strand
ATTTTCCAAAGGAAAATTTGATTCCTCTTTCATATTGATTTATCTGTTTTATCGAGCCAAGAAGTACAAATATAATTGGCAGAAGAAAAAACAGTTCCATATGCATGCATTATCTCACTATTGTACTTTCTGTCAAGTGATAATTCAGGAGCCGCAATTTTCAGATTTATTTTCTGCCTTAATGATTTCTTCTTTTTTAACAGCCTTTTTCAACAATTCGTCCGTATTTTCATTATTTCCAATAAAAATCACAACACTGTCATAGGGAATAATCTTCTCCTCCAATATATCTTTTACCCCTTTGCCGTTAATAAAACTTTGGATAGGTTTATTTCTCGAGAGAGAATACCTGATATTTGTAAATAAGTCCTTCCAATAGACGGATTCTCTATGTGAATGCACAACATTTCCTACACGGTCATGGAGATGCGCTTTTTCAAGCTGTTCATCTTCCTCTCCGTGCGATTTGCCATCAGCTGTGCAGGGATTCTCCTTCATGAATTGAGCTTTTGAAAAATCCTGAAGCTTTCCGTCTACATATACTTGAAAACCTGCATGATAGTGAGCGTGTTTGGGAGTTGTGTATTTTTTGAAAAGCGATATTCCACCCAAGGCTATTGCGACAGAAAGAAAAATAACTACCGGGATTAAAAGAAAAAGTCTTTTATTCATATAGGCATGATAACCCAAAGACCGCAAAGTTTCAATATCCAGTTATAGCCTCTTCTCTTGCTTGACACAAAAAATTGAATAAGGTAATTTGTAAAAAGGAGGTAAGAAAATAGCAAGAGAATGTCAATAATTACAGCTCAAATCACAAATAAATATTACGACAAAAATTCATTTTTCGATCTTTTAGTCGATATAAAAGATAAGTCAACAAATATCACCATCACTTTTTTTACACAGGAAGTAACGACCGGAAATATTCCCTTGACTCATTCACTTCTTAAAGAAAAGCTACCAAGTGTTTTGAGATCAAAGTGCTTTAATGACGGTAATTTACCATTCAGAACAGAGGTGAAGAACACAGAATTTGGCCATCTTTTTGAGCATATTCTACTTGAATATGTATGTGAGCTGAAAAGGAAAATGGGTATAAAGCACCCGGTACATAATGGCGTAACCAACTGGAATTGGTATAAAGATAAAAGAGGCATGTTCCATATCAAGCTTGATGTAGGAATTGAAGATGAGGACTTATTGCGTGTTGCGCTTTACAGCACCTCCAAGCTTTTTGAACAAATTTTGCTATCCACAACTGATATAGCTTCGCCAACTCAGTTCACACCTATTGCCAAAGCAATTCCCCTACATTTGCAACTTAAATAATTTCGTATAAATAGGCAGAACGGGAAAGGTACTACTACCTATTTATACCTAAGGCTTACTGACTACCTCCCATTCTGCCTAATTTACTCATGTCCTGCTTCTGGGAAGAGCGCTCACCGCCTTTTCTGCGGTCTTCATCTGTCAACTGGTGTGCGTTGCCATTCTGCTGAGCTGCTTGACCACCTTTTTGACCGAGCTTACTCATATCTTGCTTTCGTGAAGAAACTTGTCCACCTTTACTGCGTGCTTTTTCTGCTTTATCCTGAGGATAATTTGGGGATGCAAATCCTTTTTGATTGGTTTTTGTCATATTTTCGCTCACCTCCTTTCCTAAAATTCTCGAGTATACATTCAAACAGGTTTGAATAAGAAGCAGATTATATTAAGGTAAGAAGTGGTAAAGAAAATGATATCTCCATTTTTGCTATAATCGCTTTATGAAGCGAGTTGTAATTGTTCACTGTTGGGATGGTTATCCTAATTACTGTTGGTATCCGCGTGTTAAAAAAGAGCTAGAGGAAAAAAAGTTTGAGGTTATTGTACCCGAAATGCCAGAAACCAATCTCCCAAAACTTTCGCTATGGCTTCCCAGACTTCAAGAGATAGCGGGGGAAGCCAACACAAGATTTGTTTCTCGTCGGGCATAGTGTTGGGTGTATAGCGATTTTAAGATATCTGGAACAACTAAAAGATAATGAAAAAGTAGGGGGAGTTGTGTTCGTAGCTGGTTTTACAGATGATCTTAGCAATGTAGATTCCATAGAAGGTGAGCTAAAGAACTTTTTCGAAACACCAATTTTATGGGATAAACTTAAAGCAAAAGCTAACAAATACGTCGTAATACATTCAGATAATGATCCATATGTTTCCCGTAAATACGGGGATGTATTTAAAGAGAAACTTGGTGCGAAATTGATCGTAAAGAAAAACATGGGTCATTTTTCCGGAGAAGTAGATAATTCCAAAAGCGTAACCTCACTACCTGATGTAATCCGTGAAATACAAGAGATGAGTAAATAAATTTTCTTCAATTTGCTATACTTTCCTGACTATGGAAATTTGGACTACTTTTACTCCGCAGAAAGTCTCATGGGAGCTTACGTGTGTTTTGACTCGTGGTAGATCGCCAAGTAGCGATTGGCTGAAAAATCTCAAGCTTATTGATGAGTCGCTTGGGAAATTGAAGAAGGCAGGTATTTCAGGTATACGTTTAGTTATCTATCCATCTGAGATAACAATGGACGGAAAAATATTCAACTGGGAGGCAATTGACAAAATGCTTGTGCTTTCCAATAAGCATCGTCTCAAAGTTGATTTATGCATAGGTCCATTTCAGTACCCCAATTACCCCGGGATTTATCTTCCCCCGGGAATGCTTGAGTATGTTTTTGCCAATCAAAGATGTCTTGATACTACCTCGCAAATCTGGAAATACGGAATGTCTTTCTTAAAAGAGCAAGTTTCACGATACGGAACGGACACGCGAATTCACGGATTTCATTTTGGGAATGAATGGCCCGATGCGCAAAAAGTTAAGGGACGTGAAAAAATAAAAACATGTATCTCGCTTGCATTTATGTTGCATGCCTCAGAATTTCTTAAGAAAAACACCATAAAGCCAATTCTTCTTAATACCAATATAGAGGCAAGTGATAAGTATAAACTTACAAAAACTTTTAGCGAGATAATGATGACTCTTTCAGGAAGAGGGAGTTTGGGTTTTGATGTCTATCCCTCACAATTTAGTTGGAGAAGATATCCAATTCAAAAATTACTTTACTTAATCTGGCCATATTTTAAATATTTTAAATCCGTGGCAAAAAAACTCAAAAAATGTGAGTTTTATTTTGCAGAAGTCGAAGCCCAACCCTGGGGAAGCGGACAATCGTGGTTCCAGTTGGTAAATGAAGCACAGGATCCTGAGGAAGCAGTTTTAAAATATACAAAAAATTCATTGACAAATACATGGAATAAATATATTTCGAAGACAAATTGTCAGACTGTAAGTCTCTGGGGGTCAGATTTTTGGCTCGCAGCTGATTTGATGGGGATCAAGTGGCCTCTGGAAAATGTAAAATATTTATCATGAAATCCATTCTCATTTTCTTAAGAATTTGAGAATAAGAATTTTGGTATATAAACTTTTATTAAGTATTTTACCTGGTAAAATAATCATAAACCGCTTTTGAGATATCCGCTATTTTTTCATTGGCATTTGCCGGTATGTTTGTATCGGATAAAACAACTATTATATAGTCTCCTTTTTGTGTATATACAATCCCGGCGTCGTGGGAGAGTCTTCCAAGCTCACCTGTTTTGTGGGCTATTCTTGTATTTGGGGGGAGATATTTGGGAAGCTTGCTATTTAGCTGTTGGTGTCGCAATAGTAGCAGCATTTCAGAAGAACCATCGACGGAAGTAAGTTCGCCCTTATACAACTTCTGAAAAAAAGAAGTCATATCCGAGGCAGTTGTAGCGGGAGCGTTCCCTCCTGTCCCCATACTTGACCCCGTAAATGAGTTTTTTTTCAGAAATGTGGATACTTTTGATAATCTGACATTTTCTGCCAAAAGGAGAGCTGAATAATTGTCGGAAATTGTAATCATGCGGGTCAATGCGCTTTCAACAGGCAGGGTAATGCTACCTTCCTTAAGTTCTGCCGATTCTGAGGAGATTTTGAATTTTTGATTTAGTGTCGGAATTTTTTGTGAAAGCATTTTAGTTTTGGTCAAATTTCCATCCTGAATTTTTTGATAAACCGTAGCCATTACAAAAAGTTTATAAAGACTTGCTGCGTCAAAAACCTCTTGCTCATTGAAATAGTAGCGTTCTCCTGTTTGCAAATTTTTAATAGCTACTGCATACTCACCCTGTGAATTCCTTAATTCCTGATGGACGATCTTCTCAAGATCTGTGCTATTTTCATCAGGGTTAAGAAAAGCAGCACCTTTTTCAATTATTCCCTGTGCCAATGGACTAACAAATTCAGATGCCTGTCTGGAGTCACCAAGTAGCCTTCCGCTAAATATATATAGAAATGAAGTTATTGCAATTAGTAACAATAAAAACTTTACAAGAGTATTTTTTTTCCGGGGATGGTCATGCGGGAATTTAGAGTAATCAATCATAAACCTTACTCCGCTTTTAAGTATTTATCAAAAAAGCTAACCGACCTATCAAGTGCAGTACCTAAATTGGACGAAAGATTATGATCGTCCCCGGGATATATATAGATCTCAGCTGGTTTGTCTGCTTTCTTTAATTGTTTTTCAAGTTTTTCGGAAAACTCAACAGGAACAGATGCATCAGCTGTGCCGTGGTGGATTTGCACAGGTCCTGAGATATCTTTTAGATAACTATTTGCTGAGATAGAACCCCAGAATTTTGGATTACTTGAGGGATCTCCATATGTCTCAGTTAATAATTTTCTCCATCCACGTGAAAGCCCACTGGTCGCAGGAGGGGTCGCGCTTACCCTTCTCCATCGTGTCAGTAGATCAGGATACGAGGCCACCACCCCTGCCCATATGACGCCTGCTTTGATATCTTTATTCACCACCATGCTACGAAGAGTTACGAATCCTCCCATTGAATGTCCCCACATCCCAATCCTTGTAGGATCAGCGTCTTTGTACTTTTTAGCTGAAGCAAGAGCATTTAGCACATCTATAGTGTAATCGTTGGATCCGTATCCGCCCCGTGCTGTTCCTTCTGAGCTGCCATGGCCGCGGTAATCGGATTTGAAAACAATATAACCGTTTCTGGAGAACGCGTCGGTGTAGGCAATGTAGCGCTCGGTTGTTCTATATTCACTTGGGGCGATATATCCATGGTTAAAAACTATCACAGGCCAGCCTCTCGTGGGTTTTTCACCCGTCGGAACAGTGAGCAGCGCGAAGATTTTGTTTCCCTCTGATTGGTATGATGTGAGGTATCGCTCATAATTACTTCCCGGCTCAAGTGTTTGCTCAATCACTATTTCTGTACCTATAAATTCACCTTTTTTCAGTGCATCGATGGAAAGAGGATTTATGTTTTGCTCCAAATCGCTGAGACCATTACCCTCATTGATGTTCTCAACGATATTCTCAGCAGCTTTTTTAACTGAAGTTTCACCAATTCCTAGAACTCTAAAAGCGGTGAACAAAACAGCGAGGAATATTAGAATAGGTATCACTCTTTTCATTAGTCTGTCTATTCTACCACATCAATACAATGCATTTTGAGGCTAAGAAATTTTGGTGATTTTATAAATGAAATTTCCGGCAGGTGTTTCTATATGTACTTCCGAGTTGAGTGTTTTTCCCACAATGGCGCGTCCTACTGGGGAAAGTAAAGAAAGTTTTCCTTCAGAAGGTTGTGCCTCCAAATCTCCTACTATCTGGTATGTTTTTTCCCTGTCTCCGTCCTTCAGCGTAACAGTGCTTCCTATATAAACAGTATCGATGGGAAGTTTTGTTCCATCTGCTCCAATAATATCAGCTCTTTTGAGGTAATCTGAAAATCTCCTAAGCCTTCCGTCGATAAAATTGAGTTTTAATTTAGATTCTTTATAATATCCGTTTTCTGACAGGTCTCCCATTTCCCGGGCCTTTTTAAGGTCCGCGACAGCAAGCGGGCGTTGTCTGAGGAGATCCTGATATTCTGCCTTCAGCTTTTCATAGCCCTCTTTGGTAAAACGAATTTTGCTGATCGTTATGTTTTTATTAATCATTTGTTTTTAAATCTTTTATTTTAAGCTGCAGTTTGGTATTTCCATTCCAGACATTTTCGTCAATCGAGTAGGCGATATCTATTTTGCTACCCGGCTTTAGTTTAAGTGCAAGTTCTCCCATTCCAAATCCGATTGCATCAAATATTTCAGATTCATCTTGCTGAACACGCAGTTTGAGATGATTTCTTTCTTTTCCAAGAAGCTTAAAATCTATTACCGTGACACCCATACTTGCAAAAGTTGGTTCAGGGTTTCCAATTCCAAATGGAGAAAGAGCCTGAATGTCATTATATAGCTCAAGGGTTATTTGGGAAAGAGATAATTCCGTGTCGATTTTCAAAGTCCTTTTCAGAATTTCCTCTGTTATGACTTTATCAGCGGATTTCTTAAGCAATTTTTGAAGATCCAATAGTTTTTCAGTCGCAACGCTAAATCCTGCAGCCATTGGGTGACCACCAACATTTATAAATTCTGATGCATGAACTCTTAAAAACTCAATCATATTAAATCCTGCAATAGAGCGGGCTGAGGCTTTGCTCATTTTTTCACCTATTGAAACAACGATTGCCGGTCTATAAAATTCCTCAACCAATTTTCCCGCAACAAGTCCTATTACCCCTTGTTGGTAGGACTCGTGAGCAATAAACAACAAATTTTTGATTTTTGATTTTTGATTTTTGATTTTTTCTATGGCGTGTTCGGTTGCTTCTTTTAATACCAGCTGCCGTTCTTTATTTATCAGCTCCAGTTTTTCGGCGAGAAGCCTAGCGCGCGCAGGATCTGTCGTGCAAATTAGTCGCAGGCTGTCCATTCCTGATTCAATTCTTCCGGCGGCATTTAAACGTGGTGCTATTATGTACCCTACTTCGTAAGGAGTAAAAGTTTCTTTCTCTAGGCCTGCTTGTGTAAAGAGTTCCTGAAGCCCTTTTCTTTTTGTTTTACAAATTTTTGAAAGTCCGTGTTTGACAATTGCCCGGTTAGCATCAGTAAGTGGCACCATATCAGCGATAGTCCCAAGTGCGGCCAGCTCTAGATGATTATCGTCATCAATTGTCATCCCCGACTTGATCGGGGATCCATGGATTCCCGCTTTCGCGGGAATGACAGTTTTTTCTATTTCTTTCGCGAGAAGATATGCAACACCTGCGCCGCATAATTTAGTCGTATGGATGATAGAATGAGCTTTTGGCAATTTGTCTGAGGCAACGTGATGATCTGTGATGATCACATCAATTCCCTGCTTGTTTGCAAAGTCGACCGCCTCATTTGCGACGATTCCGTTATCATCTGTGATAATTAATTTAATATCAGGAAGTTTTTCTTTTATATTGTTAATTCCGACAATTGATAAGCCATAACCTTCTTCAATTCTATGTGGAATATGGGGAAGGATTTTTGCACCGAGTCCGTGGAGCATTTCCCAAAGAATGGCGGCACCAGTTATGCCATCAACATCATAATCACCAAAGACAACAATTTGCTCCTGATCTTTTACCGCATTATTAATTCTCAAAACTGCTTTTGATAGCTGTT
>DATLNW010000068.1:0-4775 GCA_035536575.1 Lysobacterales bacterium | reverse complement strand
GACTGATACAGCATCATCAAACGCTTTCATGGGGAATTCCTGGGTAACTGACTCATAATTAATTTTCAGGTTCATATATTTATCCGCATTCATCAATACTCCACTGAGCATTTCATCAAATGGCTTGCCCCAGAATTTTTTTATATGTTCATCTGTTATATCCAGTCCATAGTGACGCTTGCCTGTCTCTTTCAAAGCATCCCATTTGCACTCTTTCGTTTTAACAAGTGTGTCATCAAAATCAAAGATTATTGCTTTAATCATAGTTTACTTACCGTCTGTAATCATTGAAAATAAGGCGTCTTGGGAGAGTTGTACTTTTCCGGTTGTTACCATTTTCTTTTTACCCTTTTTTTGTTTATCGAGTAATTTATTTTTGCGGGTCACGTCGCCTCCGCTCATTTTGGCCAACACATCTTTTCTGTAGGGCGGGATTTCTTCTCTAGCTACAATATCGTTATTAATTGTAGCCTGGATGATCTGGCGGAACTGTGCCCTATCAAGAGACTCTTTGAGTTTTTCTGCCTTAAAGCGTGCTACATAAACAGCTTCATCTTTATATACCAGCTCAGAAAGGACGTCAATCGGGTTTTGGTTTATCATAATATCCAATTTTACCAGATCAGCTTTTTTATATTCGCTCAATTCATAATCAATACTACCAAACCCAGAAGTACCTGATTTTATTTCAGCACTTAATCCTCTTATGAACATAGAGTATGGCATCTCATAAGTAAGAACTGCATAGGCATCGTGGTATTGCATATCCAGAAGATTGCCCTTTTTCTTTTGTGAGATAGTCATCACATTTCCTACATATTCAGACGGAGTATAGATAACAAGGTTCATGTAGGGTTCATAAATCTCACCGTTTTCTTTTTTATCATAAAGAACCTGGGGCATTGTCAGGAGCAAATCAAGACCAAATTCCTGCTTAAGTCTCTCCTTAACTATATCAGCATGAAGCAGTCCCAAAAACC
This sequence comes from Lysobacterales bacterium, assembly GCA_035536575.1. Taxonomy (GTDB): domain Bacteria; phylum Patescibacteriota; class Microgenomatia; order Levybacterales; family UBA12049; genus DATLDE01. The sequence goes on along the minus strand of DATLNW010000068.1, from coordinate 3,795 downwards.
CGACTCTATATCCGGATCCTAAATATGCAGAATATTCCTCGGTGTAAGTGAGCGCTGTATCATTGAGCGTTAATTTACCCAGAGAATCACGGAGCATAATAAAATCATTGGTATCTTTTGGATAAAGTCCGAAAAAAACCATAGGTTGTGGGGTAGTATAGCCTGGAAGTGGGTCAGAATTTGATCCGGCTTCAATAATGGTATCCCCAACCCGGCATTGCCTTATGTCTTTTATACCTCCTACTATGTAGCCGATCTCACCGGTTTGGAGTGCCTCACTTTCCTTAAGAAATGGAGTGAATATACCGACTTCCGTAACCTCGGTCCCCAGTTTATTCTGATAAAATTTAATTTTATCCCCTTTTCTTGCCCCCCCATCAATTACTCTGACATATGCAATAGCGCCGCGGTATTCATCGTAGACCGCATCAAATATAAGAGCCCGAAGCGGAGCATCAGCATTGCCATTGGGAGCTGGAATTTTTTCTATGACTTTATCAAGTAATTCTTTTACATTTTCCCCTGTCTTGGCTGAGATAGATAAAATTTCTTCTTTTTTAAATCCAAAATTTTCCAGCTCTTTAATTACGACTTCTGTCTGAGCATTTGGTAGATCTATCTTATTCAGAACAGGTATCATCACAAGGCCGAGTTTTTTCGCCACTTGATAATGAGCCACTGTCTGAGCCTGAATGCCTTGAGTCGCGTCAACCAGAAGTATGGCTCCCTCACAAGCTGCCAGAGTGCGTGAAACCTCGTAAGAGAAGTCCACATGTCCCGGTGTGTCTATCAAGTTTAGGGCATAGGGTATAGCGCTTAGGGTATAGTTCATTCTGACGGGGGCAAGTTTGATCGTGATGCCGCGCTGACGGCTTATTACATTCTGATCAAGAAATTGTTCCTGCAGCTTGTCTTTGGCAATTGTATGTGTTATTTCCAATAGCCTGTCAGACAGGGTTGATTTCCCATGATCAACGTGGGCAATAATCGCGAAATTCCTGATATGATCTTGTACTCTCATTCTATTTCAATTTTTCTCTCATTATTTTCAAGATAGTTAAAGTTTAGGTGAATTTTATTTTTTGGTAAAAACTTTTCAATTTTCTCAGGCCATTCTATGGCAACTATGTTTGATTTATCCGCTAAAATTTCTTCTAACCCCAACCCTTTCATATCTGTTTCATTTTCCAACCTATACAAATCTATGTGATAAAAAGATTTAAGATTTAAGATTAAAGATTTAGGAATTTCATATTTCCTCACAATAATAAATGTTGGTGAAATGATTTTATGTTTAATTCCCAATCCTTTTGCCAATCCCTGCACAAATGTTGTTTTGCCACTTCCCAGATCTCCGTACAGTGCAAGAATTGCACCGCTTTTTAAATTGCCTGCAAATTTTTTTCCTAGTGTTTGTGTTTGGGAGAAATTTTTGGTAATAAAAACTTGTGACATTACTGCGTATTTTTGTTTCTTGTTTTTAAGAACATAAGTATACCACAGGCAAGGGAAATTAATCCTACTGCTAGGGCAATGTAGCGGAAATTATTTTGATTCGCACTGTCTACGAGAAGCTCTTTGTCTGGATTTTTCTTGGCTTTTGGCTCTTTCAGCTTGGTTCCTACTCCAAGAATTGAAGTGGGCACACCGCTTAATTTAACAGGCTTTGCAGAGGTAGCGGTCTTTGAGGTTTGTGAGCTGGATTTGATGGTCGGAATGCCGACCGTTGAGGAAGCATTTGTTATGTTAGATCCCGATGTGGATTTTGCAGCGGTAGGAGTTTTGGTAGGGGTTGGCATCTTGGTTGGAGTTGGTACTTTGGTAGGTGTTGGAGTGGGTTGAGGGGTTGAAGTTGGGGTGGGAAGCGGAGAAGAGGCATTGTTTGATGATTCTTTGGTTGGATTGTTAAAAATTGCCCAAGAAGGTCCTCCATCTGAAGTTCTTCCATAAGAATAGTTTGCTCCGGAACTTGTTGAGTATTCATACTGGTCTATGAGTGTTGCGCCATTTAATAGTCTTATTTTGTCAGCACTTGACCTATTTAGGTTGAAGTAACTACTTTCAAAAACCTTGAAGCTTTGAGGATTTAATGTGATGCCTGAAGGAATAGTAAACTTCTGGCTACCGCCATCATCATCAATGAACCATCCTCCGATATCTACACTTTCATTTCCGTTGTTAAAAACTTCTACCCACTGATCTGATTCCGGATCTACCAGAAACTCATTTATTACAACACTCGCATACGCAGGGATAGGAATACAAATTGTCAATAATAATATAAAAAACGTTTTTAGAGCAGTTTTAAACACATATCAATAATATGACAAAGACTTTACTAAATACAATAGAGCAGAGATTAGAATAAAATTTAATGGACGTAATTTACGTGAAGATAAAAAGTATCAAGTCCGTCATCTGTGTGGTGGACTCTGACATAATTAAGCCGGCACCCGCCATTTCCCGTATAGCTTCCCTGAAAAAGCGTACCTGCTTTTACGGCTTTGACAACTGATGATGAACCACTTATGTCAATGCCATTGTGGAAGGAATAGAAAGACGCACCTGATTGGGCAAAACCAGTATTGCCATATCCCTGATGGAATTGAATAGTTGGATTAATCGGCCAGTCCCAGCTTCCTGAGGGGTTAAAAGGGTCACCTGCATTGTTAGAATGGTCTATGCCTTTTAGATGGTTAAAAGGGTTTTCGGTGCTTCCTCCACGACTTACTGTGAAGTGAAGATGCGTACCACTTGAGTTGCATGAGGCACCCTGCTTGACTGTCGCAATCATTTCTCCCTGACTGACAGGTCCCGTTTCGCCTTCATTACCACGTCCTGATACTATTCCCTGAATTGCCTCATATTCTGCCTTTGTTTCAGCCAGTAGAGCCTGATAAGTGGCCTCGCTTCCCTTTGTCTGGGTCAATAATTTTTCCTTATTTTCCTTATCAATATCCAACTGCTTTGTATAGCTTTCCAACTGGTCTTTGAGACCCACTATCTTTTTCTTCTTATCTTCAAAAATATTTTTCTGATTCTCATAATCATTTCTTGCCTGCTGGGCGTTGTACATGAGTTTTTTGTCATGCGCCTGAACTATCTTGAGATAATTCGCGCGTTTGATGAGGTCTGAAATATCACTTGAGGATACTAGAACGTGTATGGGTTCAATTCCCCCGACTTCATACGTTGTCACGATTCTATTAATCAGCACGCGGCTGACATCACTTAGGGAGTTCTCGAGATTGTTAACTCTTTTTGTTGCTGAGTCAATATCAAGGGTAAGATCTGTTATTTGTTGTTTGGTTGAGTCAATTCTATACTCAGTGAGCTTTACCTGATTGTCCATTACTCCAATTTGGGCTTTTAGGGTATTTCCCTGGGATTTTAAATCCGCGACTTTTGATTCAAGTTCTTTTATTTTATTCCCTAGTTCATTAATCTGTGAGGATTTGTTAGGGGCAGTAGTAGGAGACGCAGTTGGGGTTTGGGCTAAAGCAATATTAAAAAGTAAAAAGTAAAAAGTAAAAACACAGATAAAAGATAAAAAATATTTAATTTTTGATGTGTATTTTTGATATTTCATATTTAATCTTTAATTTTAAGTGGGTGCAAACCTGATTATAGTTTACTTTAAATAACGGAGTACTGCAAAGTAGCTGGCGATAACGCCAAGGCCAATTGCGATAATTAATTCAGCGCCTAAAATTCCAAATAGAAACAAGGGGGAGGCGGGTAAAAGCGGAATTCCTTTTAAGAAAGTTTGAAGATATGGTGTTGCGTATAAAAGTC
>DATLNW010000067.1:0-2487 GCA_035536575.1 Lysobacterales bacterium | reverse complement strand
AACTACCATCAAATCAACTTCTTCAGGAGTTTCTTTTATGCGTCTCACGAATTTTCCTGAAAGTGTTGCAAATTTTATTTTACCTAATTTTGCCCTATTTTCCAATATCTCATGTCCCAAGCCAATTGTCTTGGCGCCGACTCTTAGTATATCAAAATAAAAAGGATAATCTCTTGAGAGAGAATAGTAAACTCTGTTAGCGCGTGGTTCTTTTTGAAGTACTCCTTTTTTTTCAAGAAGTATCAACTCCCGCCTTACTGCATTAATCTCTTCCTTGACTCTTCTGACGCATTCACGCACGTGGTACATATCTGTTGGGGAGGTAAGAAAAAGGTTTAAAAGCTTAACTCTTGTTTGTGACGTAATAAGATCTTTGAACATAGGGTAATTTTTTATACATTTTAACGTGAATTGCCTAAAAATACAAGGGGTTTGTACGTTTTCAACTTCTTAGTGACTTTTTTGTGCATAAAAGTGAGCAAAGCTGAAGAGCACTTTTTTCCAAACCACAGGAAGGATCAGGCTCACATTTAAATTGATCTGTCTGGAATGCAAACCCGTTTTCCCCAAAATTTGACATGAGTATATCAAGATCTATCTGATCAACTTTTCCATCATCATTCAAATCAGCATAATTCCTATTAAAACAAGCATTGATGGGCGCACCGGGAAGACACCCTATCAAAGCGTTATAATCAATAATGTTGATTGAATTATCACCTCTAACTCCGGGTGCCAGATCTCCTGCTATCATAAGGACTGGTGAGACCTCAACAACAGCACTTCCACTTACACTTAATACCTTGTCCCCATTTTTGCTCCTCAGCTGAACATCCAGATATTTTTCCTCCTGGAGAACCATTTGGTATTTCCCTTCAGGAATTACTCCGAGATTAAAATTACTATTTGTGAACTTTCCGCTTTGCGGATCATAAATCAGGGTATCTTCCGCTGCGTACGACGCTCTATCATATGGACCGCCGTCTTTAAATATTTTTATGATTACCGTACGAATTGGATTTTGTGGATTTAAATTGGGGCCTATTCCCTGAAATTCTACTATCATACTAGCACTTGAGGGCGCTCCATTGGGAACGCAGCAACGAATGTCCCCCTCCTGTATGGGACAAAAATTGTATTTAACAGTTCCGGCAGTTTGATTGGGGAGCGTGCAGGGTTTGCCTATTTCATTTAATTTTCCGCTCTGACATTGCCCCCCCTGACTCGTGCAAGATGCTTCTTGAATAGGGGTGGACTGCTGGGCACGGGAGGTGCCAATTTGCTTTTGCTTACTAATTTGATTATTAAGAATTCCTGTTACCAAAAAACCCAATCCAAAAAAAAGAATGATGAAAAAAATTGAAATATGAGGACTTTTAAAGCTTGGAATTATATCTGGGCGTTTCATATTTGCTGCTTCTGCGGATTCACAAATTACAAATTGTCTATTTAACTTTTACTACTCCACTAGTTGCCTGTACCTCAAACCAAATTTGGCCTCTATTGAATTTTATCTCACGACCACTACTATCTATAAGTACTGTTCTTCCTTCGCGACCCGACTTTTTCCATGCTCCTTTTGTCTCACGCCCGTCCATAAATATAGATGCTTTACCCGTTCCTTTTGTTCCATATAACATGTGTAAATTCCCCTCATAACCATCATTTGCCCGTCCCTCAGTCATGTAAAGAACTACTACGTTTTTTGCGGACAACTGTTTTTTGGTATTTCTATCAATATGCTTTGCTCCTCCGTTATTTCTCAGATATAAATTACTTTTCTTGTTGTAGATCCAGTTCACGTAATAATTAGAATTATTCCAAAACTCAATATCTATTGACTTTGTATTTCCTCTTTTTGACTCAGGCTCATCATCTTTAAAGGAGTACTTTATAAAATCATCATCCCATCTGACACCTTCTTTGTCTTTTTCGGTAAGCTCTCTTTTCTTACCTACGTCCCAAAGCTTGCTGGTAATAGAATACATCGTGTGCTCTGTTGCAACAGATCTGCCAAGCCTGCTCTCATCGCGTCTGTAAGTTGGGAAACCTATCGAGAATTGGTTCAAATCATTGTATCCACCCCAGCCATAATCATTTATTTGTCCCAGCGCATCAGCCGGCCCTGGGGTATTTGCTCCACCTACATGGGCGTACAAGGGATTGGGACCGTATTCTGATATGAAATCCAGGAAGTATGTTCTGGCCGAACGGACCGGCCCAACGATCCCAGCATCCTGACAATAATAAACGTTTAGAAAACGCGTGATCCCTCCCTCAGCAACAACTTCATATACGACATCTGCTGCGTTCATTCCTGATTGAGGTCTGCTATCTTCGTGATTTTCAACCATTACCCCCAGGGGGCGGTGCGCCTCCCACCAATTTTTTTGATCCTTTGAATATTTCACCCCATTGAGCGGGCATTCTTCGGTCTTTGGTTTGTTCGGATCGAAAGTTATCGCATCATAGTCATTATCTACTTCT
>DATLNW010000066.1:0-28804 GCA_035536575.1 Lysobacterales bacterium | reverse complement strand
AGAAGCAATCACTTTTTATTATATTCTCGGAGCTATACTTGTATTTACGGGTATTTTCATTGCCGAGCGCCGAATACACTACCACCCTCTCCATCTATTGGCAAAAAAAGAAAACTGAAAATATCTCCAATTCAATTTGTTTATAACGATATTTCAAAATACGTGTAACCACCTAGTCAAAATGTTTATTATTGATGAATAGCCAAACACTACATAACTTTAAATAATTAGGACATCTGAAAGAATCTGTTCAGCCTGTTTTACATCGTCTTGTTTTTCTGGGAAAAATATCATATTAATCGCAGTAGCAACTTTTACAACTTTTTCTGGATCAACATTAAAAAGCCCACTCCTTATTCCTATTTGATGGAACTGCAATTCTTCTAATACTTCTTTTATTTTTTTGCCTGAATCCACTCTGTCGCCTAAAAACGCAATTCTTACCATTCTTTCCAGCTCAGCATCTTCCGGGTTGAGAATATCATCAAGTTCTCTCTCTATGCCTTCTTCCCTTTGTTCTTCAGCTATATGCACCCATGCTTCATCCATGTCGAGAAATCTTTTAGGTTGATCACTGGCCTGTGCCATTCTTTCACGTGCCTGTGACAGATCGTAACTCATCTCTACTTCTTCTGCAGCGGAAAACATTGATTCTCCAGATATAAGCTTCACCTTATGGGTATCCGGGTCCAGAAATCCATAACTTAATCTAATTGTATGTAAAGGATAATCTTCCCCCTCGTTGGGTACTTGTGGAGATACGAATACCTCAAATACTGGTCCTGTAGCTTCATGCAATACCCCGACCTGAAGGGAGCCCACATTCTCACATACTGCAAAACTTTGAGTACCACCAACAGTTCCAGTGCTAGCAGCTCTAATTACAGCTGTTGAGAAAGCCCTGCTGGATTCCTCTTGAAATGGTTCACTTCTTGGTGGTAGATCTTTCACAAAAGCTATTATAGCAACAAAACTCTTTTTTACAAGGCTATTGTCAAGAATATGTTTTTAAGCTATAATATAGCTATGAAAGCAAATGTTCACCCGCAATATTTCAGTGAGGCACAAGTTACTTGTGTTTGTGGAAATAAATTCAAAACAGGCTCGACAAAAGAAGTGCTACACATAGAGCTTTGTTATAATTGCCACCCATTCTATACCGGGGAGCAGCGTTTTGTGGATAGTGCGTCCCGCATCCAGAAATTCCAAAATAAGCAGCAAGTTGCTCAGACTTTCATTGCAAAAAAACAAAAAAAGGTTGAGGATAAAAAGAAAAAAGAGGACGGACCTAAGACACTTCGCGAAATGCTCATGGGCATGAAATAGCTTCAATATGATTGCCACGGATTTATAGCTGATTTTCACAGAAACAAATATCCGTGTTTATCCGTAATTAATCCGCGAAAATCTCAGAGTATGAATGACTATCGCCTAGTACAAATCCAAGAGCTCGAGGAAAAAATAGAAGAAACAAAAAAACTTCTTATAGATCCCTCTATGGCCGAACTGGCGAATGCAGAAATAAAAGAGCTGGAAGAACAAAAAAAAGTTATTGAAGATAGCATAAGTAGCTCCAATCTCAAAAATGAGGAGGATTTTGACGAAAAAAATATTTTACTTGAAATAAAAGGCGCTGCCGGGGGCGATGAGGCCAAGTTGTGGGCTGAGGAGTTGATTCGGATGTATACCCGGCACGCACAGAAAAAAGGGTTCAACGTTGAGCAGCTGGAGGATTATGTTCTAAAGATTTCAGGAGGTCACAAGCCTTTTGGTACCTTTAAATACGAAGCAGGCGTTCACAGGGTGCAGAGGATCCCACTTACTGAGAAAAAAGGGCGCATTCATACATCCACTGCTTCTGTATCCATCTTGCCTGAACTTGATGATATTGATATACACATTAGTCCTGATGACATAGAGTTTGAGGCATTCCGCTCAGGAGGTCATGGTGGACAAAACGTAAATAAAGTCTCAACTGCTGTCAGGATAAAACACAAACCCTCAGGAATTGTTGTGACAGCATCGGTTGAAAGATCACAAGGACAGAACCGCGAAATCTGCATGAAGCTTCTGCGTGCGCAACTTTGGGAGCGGGAAATTGCCAAAAGAGACGAACAAATATCTTCTCTTAAATCAACTCAGGTGGGACGAGGAGACAGATCAGAAAAAATAAAAACATATAATTTTCCACAGGACAGACTTACTGATCACCGAATAAACAAATCCTGGAAAAATTTACCACTAATTCTCGCAGGTGACATTCCCTCCTCCCCCGAACTTCTAGAAGTGCAATCCGAATAGTAATTTGCACCCGCGCAAATAATTTGTTAAAATTTTCTCTCCATGCTGCCTGATAAAATTGCATTTGTTGACATAGAAACCACCGGAGTAAGCGCGGCTTATGACCGGATTATCGAGATTGGAATTCTGAGAGTCGAGAATAATGTACTCGTCAAAACTTTTCACTCGCTGATTGATCCTCAAACTTTTATCCCAAAAGAAATTGAACTCCTGACGGGAATTTCACCATATGATCTCGAAAAAGCACCGACTTTCAGAGAAATCAAAGATGATATTCAGGAGATTCTAAAAGATTGCGTATTTGTAGCGCACAATGTCAGATTTGATTATGGTTTTCTAAAAAACGAGTTTCGCCGTATCAATATTTCTTTCTCAACCAAACATTTCTGCACTGTACGGCTCTCACGCCTCCTCTACCCCTCCCACAAGCACCACAACCTTGATGCGATCATACAGCGGTACAATTTTGAATGCAAAAACCGCCATAGAGCGCTTGATGATGCTGCAGTTCTTTTTGATTTTTATAAAATGGCTCATGACGAATCTCAACCTGATGCATTTGAGCAAGCAGTTTCAAGATGTCTTAAGAAAACATCAACTCCTCTTAACCTTCCGCCCAATTCTCTTGAAAATCTGCCGGAGCAGCCGGGTGTTTATATTTTCTACTCACAGACAGGTATGCCTTTGTACGTTGGTAAAAGTATAAATTTGAGGGAACGGATTCTTTCTCATTTCGCCTCAGACATACACTCTCCAACCGAGATGAATATTTCCCAGCAAGTTGCACAAGTTGAAACCATACCCACAACAGGAGAGCTTGGCGCACTGCTGCTTGAGTCTCAGTTGATAAAAAAGCTGCTTCCCTTATATAACAAAAAGTCACGCATAAAGCGTGAACTGGTTGCTGTGAAATCCAAAATAAATATCGATGGCTATAAAGAGATATATATCGAACCAATAGTCTCAATAGACCCCAATCAGCTCGGAGCGGAAAATGGAGAAGCATTTTTGGGATTTTTTAAATCAAGAAAACAGGCAAAGGATTATCTGGTGTCAATTTTGAAGGAATATTCATTGTGCGAAAAATTACTCGCGCTTGAGAAAACCAAAAACGGTTGTTTTAGCTATCGCCTCTCCAAATGCAAAGGGGCGTGTGTAGGTATGGAAAAAGTCGCTGTTTACAACCTTAGATTCACAGAAGCTTTTGCTGCTTCTGTTATAAAACCTTGGCCATATGATGGAAAGATAACAATCGAAGAAAAATCTCATGATGGAAAAAGTGAATATTTTCTGATTGATAAATGGTGCTATCTTGGAAATGTAAAAATTGATGAATTTGAACATTCCAATGAACAAGTGAGTAACAATCTTGTGTTTGATTTGGACACGTATAAAATTCTTAAAGGGTTTCTCAAAAATCCGAAGAATGTAAAAAGAATTCAGAGGGCTAACGGGCAATTAGCATCATTATTATGACAATTAAGATAAATCCCCCACCGACAATGATGAGAAAATCATGATCCCACTCGCTATGTGATACGGTTTTTTTGACACTTTTCTTCTTTGCCTTTACAGTTTTCCTAGCCATAAGAAAATCTCCTTATATTCATAATACATTGAAATGGGCATCCTTTGTCAAGGAGCATTTTTCACATGCGACGAAGACCCGCCTATAATCGCAGCATAAGTCACGTCAAACGTGATCGAATGCTAAGATATGGCTGGGTCAATAGAGAGGAATTAATATTGAACGAAGTATTGGATTTTGGCCTTTTTCTGAAGCTCGGCAAGCCATTGCTGAACTTTTTCATTGAGCTTTTGCTGTCTTAGATTATCAGAAACTGACTTTCTTAATTGCTCCTCTGTTTGGTCGGCAGGTAATGACTCGCTGTTTTTCTCAATATACGAATTAATGTCTGCGTCTGTTACTTTTATATCTTTTCCTACCATTTTACTTACCAACTTATCAAGTCTTATGAGTTTTTTAAGATCTTCTTTTGTGAGGCCTTGAAGTGCGAGTACCTGATCCATCTTTTGTCCGGATTTTGAAAGAGTTGTCTCTACTTTTTTGATCTCCTCATCAATCTCTTTATCAGATACTGTTACGTTCTGTTTTTTTGCTTCCTGCTCGATCAAACTATTTCTGACAAGATTATTTATCGTCTGTTTTCCGGCTTGTTTTTCGGTTTCTTTTATAACTGCAACTCTTGAGATTGGCTGCCCGTTTACAACAGCTGCAACAAAAACTCCTTTGTATCTTACGATCAATGCGGCAAGAACGGCCAGAACAATTATAAATATTACAAAGGATTTGCGGACTCTAAGAGACGGACCGTTTGATTTTGCCGAAGTAGTACTTGGTGCAGATTTTGTTGCAGGAGCGTTGGCAGAAGCCGAAGATTTAAACTTATTTCCAGAAGATTTTTTAATATTATTTCTAGAAGCAGTTTTTTTTGCTCCAGCTGATGCCTTTCTTATTGCCATGTATGTCTTATATTATATATCTTACCCCCTATAATTTGCAAGTAGTATTTTACTTAACCTATTGCTCTGGGGCTATTTCAAGAACTGTCCTTACGTCCTCCGTTTTCCCCGCCCGGAATAGAGTAATTACTATTGTATCGCCTACTTTTTTCTTGGCAATCAAAGATGACAAAATTGTCATTTCCGTAATCTTTGCTCCATCAATTTTTGTAATCACATCCCCTGGTTTAATACCCGCTTTATCTGCACTTGATCCAACTATAACCTGCTGCACATAAGCCCCTTCCGGCAAATCGTTTAATACCGCCAGATCTCTTGAGATTAATTTGTAGGCAATTCCAAGATAGGGCCGTTCAAATTTTCCGGTATTGTTGAAATTGTTAACCGAATCTTTGATGGCGTTAATCGGAATTGCAAACCCAATGTTCTGGCCGGCCTGAGACACTGCCGTATTGACACCAATCACCTGCCCTGATGAGTTAAGCAGAGGTCCCCCACTGTTTCCCGGATTTATGGCAGCATCAGTCTGGATAACATTATCCAGCCTCTCAACTGAGCCCTCAAATGGACTACCAGCATCTATTCCCCGTCCCAAGCCCGATACCACCCCTGTTGTAACAGTATTTCTAAATTCTCCTAGTGCGGTCCCGATTGCAACAACATATTGCCCAACCTGAAGACTGGAGGAATTCCCCAGTTCAATTGGCACAAGTTTATTTCCAGCATTTTGGGATTTGTTAATTTGCAAAATGGCAATGTCATTTAATGGATCACGATAAATTTTTGTTACTTCATATTTTTTATCGTTACTAGTAACTATCTGGTATTTACCCTGACTTTGAGATACTACATGCTTGTTTGTAAGCACAAGCCCTTCATCGTCTATGATAAACCCCGTACCAATACTCTGAGGCTCGATGGGTCCTGATTCCTGAGGAGATGGAATTCCAAAGATAGAGAATGGACCGAAGTTAAATTGAGAATTTGACCTGGGAGGTATTTCCTCAGCAATTGTAACAACTGATGGGCCTGCTTTTTTTACAATATTTATAGTTACCGATTCTTCTGTAACAACTTTTACTTTCTCAGTTAATTGAGGAGAATTTTTAGGAGGTAAATATTTGGAAGAAATGCTTTTTAATCCTAAGAGGACGAAAAGAATTAATACCAAAACAGCAAGCTTCTTCATAAAATGCTAATTTCTACAAATCTTATGCGAATATAGTCGAATTAATTAGCATATAATTCGTGGCCATTCGCATCTCCTTACTTCACTAATTCCTCTATCGCTTTTTCAAGTTGAGCATCGTGCTCGGGGTTTTTTTCGTCAACTGCTACTTCAACATCAGGCTTTAAACCGCTGCCGTTTTTACCATTTCCTACCCATGTGCCCTCCGGAGTAAGCCATTTTGCTATAGTCACATGGAGTCCTGACCCACCGCCAAGATCCTCTGCCTGCTGAATTGTCCCTTTTCCAAATGATGTCTCTCCAACAAGCGTTGCTCTCTTGTGGTCTCGTAATGCTCCTGCGACAATCTCTGATGCACTAGCTGAGCCCCTATTTATTAGAACAACCAATGGCACATCATACAAAAGACCTTTTCCTGAAACGGGAAAGGCTGTTCTATCGCCATTTTTGTCTTCCTGGAGAACTGCGTTTCCGGATTTGATGAATTCAGATGCGATAAAAACAGCATCATTCAGGTACCCACCGGGATTATTGCGCAGATCAAACACAATTCCTTTTATATCTTTTTCTGTGCTTAACCGTACAGATGCATCATTTGAAAGCTTCAGCCACTCATTATTTGTGGAATCGCCAAACTGAGACAAGCGGATATAGATAATCTTGTCATCTGCTATCGGGCTTTTGCTGGCTGTCTTGCTAATAGATTCTATGTCTTTTGCCTGCTTGGTATACGATGTGAGACTTTTTACGGTTATGGTATCTCTCACTATGTCGATATCAACCGGAGCCTCACCCTGTTTATGGACAACGCTTAATTTAACTTTTGTTCCTTTTGGCCCGCGGATCTTGTCAACTGCCTGGCCCAAAGTCCAACCAAATGTCACCTGATCATTTACCTTAACGATTGCATCCCCCGGTACGATACCTGCTTTTTTAGCTGGTGAGCCATCAAGTGGTGAAACAACTATAATTTGCTTGTTTTTAAGCCCGAGCTCAGCCCCTATTCCCTCAAATTTACCTGCCAGCCCATTTTTGAAATCATCATTTTGCTTGGCAGGGAGATAAACAGTATACGGATCATCAAGGCTCTCAACCATGCCAGAGATTGCCCCATTTACAACTTTTTGAGGATCTATCGCCTTCTTGTCATAATATGATCCTTCAATCTTATCAAGCACCTGCCAGAATTGGCTAAAATCAGCGGACATTTTAGATGGAGGTGGCTCTTTGCTGGATATTTGAATATCCGGTTTGAAGTTACGGACATCAATTTTGATCTTCGTAACTCCAATCGCATAACCGATTAATCCTGCAATAACAACTGCCAATATAAAACGTAATTTTGTTGATTTCATAATTGTAAAAATATAATTGATTCTGCTTCGGGATTTAGGAAAACTTTCTTCCCCTTCCACTGTATTATGTCCTTAAAATCCTGCTCTTTGATCTTTATCAATGGAGTACGGAATTTTTTTTCAACCAAATGCTCTATGTCCGTATCATTTATCCCAACTCCTATAATACCTGCTACTCCTATACCAACCCCTTTTAGAATCATTTCCCTAGTAAAATTTCGCGAAACCGCAATCTTTCCAATCGCGTTTGCGTTGAGGTGATAGGAATCTTCTTCCTGGAGAACGTATATTTCTCCGGTCACTTTATCACCATTTGCATTTACACCAATCACGACATTCTTGTCGGTATTGATGAATATTTCTCTATTATTGCATATCGTAACTGTTCCATCAACCGGTGAAATTATATCTTTTGAAGTGGTGTCTGATGAAGTCTTTATTATCAAATTTCCACTATCCCGCTCAAAACGCGTAACAGTTCCATTTACCTTACTTCTCAACACTTCCGTCTTAGTTCCGAATAAACTTTTTTTCGAAGCTAAAATGTCTCCTTTTATTACTGCTGAGCCTGGTATTTTTTTAATTATTTTTTTTGCATGCTTTAAGCTTACTCCTAGTAATTTGGGGACGTTAATTATTTCATCGGTTGGGACTGTTTTTGAGGCAATTACCTGCCCGACGTTAATTACATCTCCAACGCTTATTGATGCAATAAACCCGTTGGGAAGTGAAATAGGCAGAGATGTCATACGATGCTAATTTCTACAAATTGCATGCAAATTAATTCGAATACATTAGTTTTAATTCGTAGTAATCCGCATGTACTTACTTGCCACCTACAAAGGGTAAAAGTGCCAGATGCCTTGCGTGCTTGATTGCTGATGTTACTCTTCTCTGGTGCTTTGCGCAAAGTCCTGAGCGCGTGCGTGGGGTGAGCTTTCCCTGTCCACTTACAAATTTTTGAAGAGCTGGAACTTCAGAATACCAGGGCGTGACGTCTTCCTTGCAGAAATAGCAAGTCTTTGGTACTGATATTTTTCTTTTTGGAAATCTTTTCTTTACTGCCATAGTCTTAGTTTTTAGGATTTAGACTTTAGGGGTTAGTACTAATCACTAAGCCCTAACTACTAATCCCTAGAATGGTATATCGTCGGGCATTACTTCCTCGCTGTTATTTTCCGCTGGTTGTTCTTCTTTTGATTCTGCTTTTGCACTTTTTTTAGCTGTTTTTGTCTCCTTTGCCTCAGCCGCGTTTAACGCGGGCTCTTCTGCTTTTGCATCGCCCACCGACTTGTCCGCCACAGCTTCAGCGTCGGTGGAAGCTTTGTTCGTTGGCTGGGATTCCTCTTGATGCTCCCCGGCCGGAGCCGCCGTTGCTCCTCCTGCTCTGTCAAGGAGGATCATGTCATTTATTATTACCTCGGTTGTCGACTTCTGTGCTCCATCCTGCCCGGTCCATGACCTTGTTGTAAGTCTTCCCTCCACATAAACTTTTCTTCCCTTCACCAGGAACTGACTGCACAACTCTCCAAGCTTGTTCCAGGCGATGATTTTATGAAAATCGACCTCTTCCCTTTTTTCACCACTGTCAGTTGTCCAGTTCCTGTTTGTCGCAATACTGAAGCTACAGACTGCATTCCCGTTGGGCGTGTATCGCAACTCCGGATCCCGTGTCAAATTTCCAATTAACTGTACTTTGTTTAAACTTCTAGCCATAATATGCTAATTTCTACAAATTTCTACTACAAATATATTCGAATTAAATTCGCATACAATTTGCGATAATTCGCATGTCATTTGGTACGTAACATCAAATGTCTGATTATCCCTTCACTTCTGACAAGTCTTGTTTCAAAATCCTTGGCGATACTTTCTCCCTCAAGCATCAATTGATAATAATGCCCAGCAACTTCCTTTTTTATAGTATATGCGAGAGGCTTTTGCCCCAAGTCTATTTCCTTTTGAATTTTTACGTCCTTCAGCCATTCTTTTATGGTATCCAGTAATTTTTTTCTGTCTGCTTCCTTTACGGATGGGCGCATAACAAGCACCAATTCATATAATCTCATGACTGATATTGTACCACAGACCCAAACTTCATCTCAAGAGGTAAAACTATGAACGGATTTTAGATGTAAAAATATTTCTTTCTGTTGGCCTCCCGGGAGATTGGCTAATTTGAGGTGTTATATGACCCAAACTACGATCCCGAGTAGCATTGAGTATCATAATGTTTGCGTCACGCCTTACTTCACTTTCCGTAACCAGTCCATTATTAGGTCCCGAATTTTTGGGATACCCTGCCGTCACTCCCCTTAATTGTTGCTCACTAAGAACACTCATTCGCTGAGCAAATGGAAAAATAGCGTTTGCTGCAGTAGCTACACTTGCTTCATCAACTGGTGGTACCCTCCTTAGAGCGTTAGTCCATTCTTTAACATCAATTAAATGTGTTATATCACCTGCTACTAACCTTCCCAGTTCGTCAGGCTGATAGCCGGCGGTTTTACAATTTAATGAAACATAAGCTGCTCGCGCGGTAAGAGAGTCGGGGAATTTTGTGATGGCATGATGCAAGTACATTGCCCCGTCTGTACCCGGCCTTTTCTCATCAGTTGCCAAATCTGTGACGGGCATTTCATGACTGTCGAGCCTCTCAAGTAATGACATACTATCCCTGCCCTATACATTAGGTATGATGCTTTTTGAGCCGGTTGTCAAGGGGAGTTTTTGTCCGTCTAGTAAGAGACAAACCTATATTAACCTATTAAGCCAAGTTTCATCTTTATGCAGCTTCCAAATTATTATTCCAGATTAACACTTCCGGCCTTTTTAATCTCCCCGACGTTTTTTCAATAGCAGTAGGTTTTCCCAGTGCTCTGACGAAATCATTAATAACCTCTCTTCTCACTTTCCATCTTCCGCTTAAATTTAGCTCAATTCCTGTGTAATCACCTATCACAGCCTCTTCAAGAGCTGCATATTTAAAAACAGTAAATTCAACCCCTCGCTCTTTGCCTCTCCAGATTTGTTTGGCTTCAGGCTCACCACTCATGCTTTTAACATATGTTCTTAACCATTTAACTCGGGAGCGCACTTGTTCCACAGACACCATAGCAATATAATATCAAAATTTATATACAGCAAGATGCTTTTTATAACTAATTTCCGATCTTAAATTCCACTATATCCCCATCTTTCATTGTGTATTCTTTTCCTTCAAGCCGCGCCTTTCCTTTTTCCCGACTCCCTTTCCATCCGTTATTTGCTACAAAGTCATCAAAACTCACTACTTCTGCTTTTATGAATTTTTTTGTAAAATCAGTGTGGATTTCACCGGCCGCCTCTGGGGCACTGGATCCTTTTTTGATCGTCCATGCTCTTACTTCCTTCTCCCCTGCTGTGAGAAAAGAAATTAAGCCGAGCGTTTCATAAGCTTTGTGGATTAAACGCTCAAGGCCTGATGAATCCAAACCCAGATCTTTCAAATATTCTCTCTGCTCCTCATCCGACAACTCTGAAAGCTCGGACTCAATTTTGGCACAGATAACTACCAACTTCTGACTGCTGACATCTAGCAATTCGCTAAACTTTTTTGTGATATTCTCAATTTCCTGTGGGTTATATTGATCTTCAGAAACGTTTAATATCACTATTTCAGGTTTGGAGGAAAGTAAAAACAATGAATTGATAAACTCAACCTCTTCTTTTAAGAACTCTATTTCCCGGGCTGGCTTTCCGCTATTTAACCCATCAATCAGTTTTTTAATTGCGGATTTTTCACTGTCTGATGTAAATTTCTTGACCTTACTCTGGACATTTTCAGCTGTAGCAAGATCTGCAAGAATTAACTCAGCGTTTATCACTACATAATCACTTTTCGGATCCACCGCTCCCTCTTTTATAACATCAGCATCTTCAAATGCGCGGACAACATGTGAGATTATTTTTGTTTCACGGATGTGAGATAAGAATTTGTTACCCAGCCCCTCCCCCTCTGACGCACCTTTTACAAGACCTGCGATGTCGTAAAATTCAACTGTAGCGGGCTTAATTGGAGGGAGTCCTGCCATTTTTTCCTCATCTTTCGTTATTTCGGCGAGCGTAGCGAGCCGATTGTCAGGAACCGGAACAATTCCAACATTTGGTTCAATTGTGGCAAATGGATAATTGGCAGCAAGCGCCTGCTGCTTTTTGAGAAGCGCATTGAACAACGTCGATTTCCCAACGTTGGGCAAACCCACTATACCGACAGAAATAGATGACATATATGAGGATTATATCATAGAAATGTATTGTGACTTATTCATTCATTCAGGGATCTCTTGTCCTTATTCAGAGGTAGTTAAGTATGCTACATATGTAAAAACAAATAACTATGACTTATGCTGTATCTTGATTTTGCACATCGGATAAGATCTCTTTTAACGTATCAATATGATGTTGCATTCCATCTTGTTTCTCTGCATGGTTTGTTGATAAGGATTTATATCCCTTTTTTGCGCTGTCAACTTCCATTTTTCTTAAAAGATGTTTGCGTTCTTCCATCATTCGCAGTGCTACCCATAACGTTGTGCTCGCTGTTTCTGCTTGTTTTACCGCTAAATCCCGCTGCGTATATGCATGTCCTATATGACAACGGTAGCGTGTAATTCTATCGTCTTTCATACTCCATAAATTACCTCCGCAATCAGGACATGCATATACACTTTTATCTGCAGCTAATTTCTCAATATCCTCTATACGTACCGCTGTTGTTTCGGCTATTTTTGATTCTAATATTACGTCTTGAGGAGCCGGCACTTTTTTTCCCGTTTTAAGTTTGGTGATTGTTGCTATAAGCGGACCTAAATCTTGGAGTGTTGTGACATAGTCAACTTCCATATTGTTTATGACAGATTGGGGCATATCAGGATACTCAGCCTGATTTGGATCTTGAACGATGCAGGTGCCCCCGCTTCTTTTAATAGCCCACATGCCAGAGGTTCCATCATCTAACAGACCACTTAAAATAATACCTATCGCATGTGAGGTGTAAGCAACTGCTGCCGAGCGAAACAACACATCAATAGATGGGCGGAAGCGATTCTCTTCAGGACCGGCGCCTAAAATAAGTTGGTTATCTTTAACAAGCAGGTGCTGGTTGGGGCGTGCGATATAAATAGTGTCTTTTTTTATGGGCGCGCCATGTACTACGAGGCTACAGTCCATAGAAGTAACTTGGCTCAAACGATGTACAACAAAATCTCCAATTCCTTTGCGGGATAAATGAAGAACAATACAATAGGCCACATCCAAACCCTTTTGTAAAGACTGTACCATTTCCATCAAAGCATCAAGTCCTCCGGCTGATGCGCCTATTACTACTATGAATTTGGGGTGATTATTAATTCAGGTATCTCCTTTCAGTATATTTCGCGACCATCGCTAATAATTCATCCATTTCAAACGGCTTTGCGATAAAAGCATCAGCGTCTGCACTGAGTGCTGATTTTTCGGCTTCTGCACGTGCCGAAACCATAATTATCGGAATACTCTTCGTTGAGGCTTGACTCTTCAACTGCTTACAGACATCTCGACCATCCACATCTCCCATCCATATATCCAGCAGGATTACATCAGGAACGTACTCACTAATTTCTGAAACTGTATGCCCGTTGCTGGTTGATGCCACGTCATATCCGGCATCTTCTAACATTATCGTAAGGGCTGCGACAATACCTGTATCATCATCTACTACCATTATTTTTTTCTTCATATTAATTGTCGCCTTTCTTTAATGGTAGAGTGAATGTAAATGTTGATCCTTTCCCTCTCGTGCTTTCGACCCAAATTTTTCCACCATGTCGTTTAATTATCTCAGAGGAGATGTATAGTCCAAGACCAAAACCAGACACATTATTTTTATCCTTATCGCTTGTTCTATAAAACTGCTCGAATATCCTTACCTGATCTTTTTTGGCGATACCAAAACCAAAATCCTGAACCCTAATAATATGATTCTGCTTATCACGAGATATTCTGACGATCACCTTATCAGCATCAGGCGAATATTTGATCGCATTGGTAATGAGATTTGACAGTAATTGTTCAATTCTCCCCTCATCCCCATACACTAGTTCTTTTATCTCTCCTTCTTTAGTCACAATATGTGAATCGGATGTGTACTGAAAGTCTACGACTATTTTTCTGATTAATGCATCTAGATCAAATTTCTTCTTCTCGAGCATCAATCTTCCCGCTTCAATTTTTGATACGTTGAGTAAATCATTGATAAGCGTTGTTAATCTATCCGCCTGAATATTAATATTTGACAAGATATAAGCATCACTTTTGTTACCGCTCTTACTGAGTCGTTTTTGTAGTATTTGGGCAAATGCTTTCATCGTTGTAATCGGGGTTTTGAGTTCGTGACTCGCAATCCCAATGAACTCAGATTTTTGGCTATCAAGGCTTTTCCGCTCTGTGATGTCCTCAATCGCAAGGAGTATATTTTGGCCATCACTAATGAATTTACGAGCATTTAATAACATGATCTTGTGTCCTATGGTAGGAAATGTATGTTCAACTTCGTAGTTATCAAAGGTGTTATCTTTGGGAAGAATTTCCATCAGGAGCGTACCAAGGGAAGGAATACTCCATTGCCCTTTTCCCAAGTCAAAAACAGAGCTTCCTTCTGTGCCCTCCTCGTCTACTTGAAATGTCTGATAAAATGCTCTATTTGCCGTTCTCACCCGCAAATCGCCATCTAAAATAAGGAGAGGGGTTTGTACTGTCCGAATAATTGCATTCGAATAATTCCGAGCTTCTGTCAATTCCGCATTGCGATTTTGTAACTCCTCGTTGACAGTGGTTAATTCTTCGTTAGTTGACTCGAGTTCTTCTGTGGACGTTTCGAGTTCTTCGTTAATGCTTTGTAGTTCTTCATTATTTGAAAGTATCTCTTCATTTGCTGACTGTAACTCTTCATTTGTTGCTTCTTGTTCCTCAGTAATAGAACGCATATCTTCACGGGCAAGAGTTAACTCCTGTTCAAATTTTGCATTGTGATACGCTTTGATATCCTCAATTGTTCCACTATCTGAAGACGAGATTGTTTGCGGTTTTGTTGATTCAAATAGAATTAAGTAATATGCGTCCCCTTCAGGAGAGTTTAGAGGGTCTACTTCAACTGTTACACTTCCAACTGCGTCGTTACGGTTTATACGTATATCTTCTTTTCTGTAGGGCTTTCCACTTTTTTTTGCTTTAGCGATAGCAGTACGAAGTTCGAACCATAAGTCTCCTTTTGCCATCTTCATAAGGTTGAAACTGGCTTTTCCATCTGTATGAGAAAGATACTTTTCAGTTGATCCACGAAACTGAATGATCTCTAAGTCACTGTCAATCACTACGCTGGATGGGGTATGGTGGCTAAGAAGTATCGAGTCAGTTACTTTTTGTAAATCAAATTTCATAGGTATATCTTCTCTTATCTTTGAATCATTCTTACTACTTTTATCTTTTAAGGGAGTTCGCGATACACTTTCGACACTTATTCTTGAACTTGTATCTTTTCGCATGAAGAGTTTGTATTTTTTGTCGATTTGAGAAAAAAGGTCTGAGGTCATTCCCACTCCTTCTGATTTACCAAGCAACAGATAACCTGTTGGCCTAAGAGCATAATGAAATGAATGAAAAATATTATCTTGTAACACAGAATCCATATAAATTAAAAGATTACAACAACTTATAAGATCAATTTTCGAGAATGGTGGATCTTTGAATACATTATGCGGAGCAAAGATACACATGTCACGAACAGACTTAATAATTTGATAACCAGCCTCAGTTTTTATAAAGAAACGGTTAATTCTCAGGGTGGAAACATCAAGTAGATCGCTTTGATAATAGAATCCACGACGGGCTGTATTAAGTCCAGTCTGACTAAGATCTGTTCCAAAAATCTGAATAGGTATGTGCAGTGACTTACTTTCTAGAAACTCGGTAAGTGTCATGGCAAGTGAATATACTTCTTCACCAGTTGCACACCCCGGAACCCATATCCGTATCGGTTCTTTTGTTGATTTTTTTTCAAGCATTCGAGGTAAGACTTTTTCTGTTAAAAACTGATGCGAGGTGGGTTCTCTAAAAAAGCGAGTTACATCAATAAGAAACTCCTGAAAAAGATTGTCTATTTCACTTTTATTATCCTTCACATATTGCACATACTCATCAAGCGTGTTCAGCTTGTGAAGAAGCATGCGCCTTTTGATGCGCCTGTTAATCGTTGCGCGTTTATAATGTCCAAAATCAACTCCTTTGTCATTTTGTATCAGAGAAAATAATTTTTGTAACCCTTTTTCGTTTTCAGGTTCAGTCTCTTGGTCTGTTGGTGTCTCTGGTTGGCGAAGGTATGGAGCGCGACTTATTCGAACTAATTCTTTTGCGATGTCCGACGGAGAAAGTACAAAATCAACACTGCCCGAGGCAATCGCGGCGTTTGGCATTCCTGAATACTTCGCAGTTTTTTCATTTTGCGCAAAAGTAATACCTCCTGCTGCTTTAATCGCTTTTAACCCCAGCGTGCCATCTGAGGCAGTACCCGAAAGTATGATACCAATAGCATTGTTTTCATGCTCTTCAGCCAAGGAGCAGAAAAAACGATTAATAGGTAAATGTAACTTGCCATCCGCGCTACGGGTCGATAATTTGAGGATTCCACCGCGTATTGTCAAATCCTTATTTGGTGGAATAACATAAACGTGATTGGGTACTACATGTATAGAATCTGTGACTTCTGTCACTGGCATGGATGTCTTTTTTGCTAAGAGGGTTGTTAATATACTATCGTGCGTTGGATCTAAATGCTGGACCAGCACAAATGCCATACCAGTTTCAGTAGGCAAAGCTGTGAGCAATTCTCTAAATGCCTCAAGCCCACCTGCAGATGCGCCTATACCAACAATGGGAAAGATCTTTTTCGAGATTTTTTTGTTCATAGAATTATTTCTATTTTTTATTACCATTGCTTTTAACCATCCTTAATAAATCTTCTTTGGAGAATCGCCAATCGCCCCGAGTACCAACTTTCAACCCATGAAGTTTTTTCTGTTGTGCCCAGCGTCGAATAGTACTCACGCCTACCGATAGAAAATTGGCTGCTTGCCGCACTTTCAATAACTCAACCTGATTACTACTCATAACTTGATATATCTTACTCAAAAGATAGATTTACTATAACTGAAGAATAAAAGAATAACGTAAGAAGAATGTCGTAGTCACTCCAGTAGTAGTTCTGGTGGATTAGAACTAAACCTGTACCGTCGGCGTTTGAGAACTTAGGGAAGTCTAGAAAATAAGCTATGCAAAATCACGTAGAATTTTTGGTGAAATTCAAGGCGCTAATCAGTGATAGTAACAGAGTATACTTGCGCTGATTAGCAACGAAGAATTGCGCTAAAAAGACAAGTCAGTTTGTATTGTTTATTTTCTAGGCTTCCCTTAGTATTCTCCCCTTTTCGTCACGTTGCAAAATAATTCTTCCCTTCCGAGGCTTAGGAGCGATGAATGTGAAGCGAAATTCTATCCTTCAGCTATGCTCAGGACGAGAAGATGGGACAGTGATTTTACTATCCTGACAGAAATAGATGACATATGGTTGGATTATACCAGAAGGACTCACAAGAGAAAAACACATTCTTCACTCAAACATATTTGGCTATTTTGCTTAATAATTCATCCATCTGAAAAGGCTTTGATATAAAGTCATCAGCCCCGGCATCTTTTGCAGACTGGATAATATCACGACTTGCAGAAATCATAATTATTGGAATATGTTTTGTTAAGGGATTGTTTTTCAAGTATTTACAAATCTCACGCCCATCTTGACCTGACATCCAAATGTCTAATAGTAATAAATTCGGATACTCCTTCTCCATTTTATAAATTGTTTCACCATCAACTGTTGTTGATACCTCATAATTATGCAATTCAAGCATAAGTTGGATGGCATCAACGATTGACGGATCATCATCCGCAACGAGTATTTTTTTTCTTGGTAGTGAGCCCTGCCTGCCGGCAGGCAGGTTTGCCGAAGGATTAACCATGCTGCACCTCCATCTCTTTCAATGTATTCTTTTGCTGTTTTTTAGCTTTTTTGTTGAGCGGCAGCGAAAAATAGAATGTTGATCCTTTACCCTCTTCACTTTCAACCCAAATTTTTCCTCCCTCTCTCTTGATTATTTCGGAAGACACATACAGTCCAAGTCCCAGCCCTGGAAATGTAGTTTCTTTAGCTCCGCTTACTCTATAAAACTGTTCAAATACACTGCCTTGCTTATCACGAGGTATTCCAACCCCGAAATCCTGTACGCAAAGAGTTAGGTTATTTTTATCTGATGATGTTTTAATAATGATTTTTTTGCTATGAGGAGAATACTTAACTGCGTTTGAAATAAGATTTGTAATAACCTGTCCTGTTCGATCGCGATCTCCATAGACTGATATAGTTTTGCCAAGCTCTTTAACTAATGTGTGTTTCTCTGTGGTAAGCTGTAGCTGTTCCACCAGTTCGTTAACTAATTCATTAAAATCAAAAAAGTCCTCATGAAATTCCATCCTTCCGGACTGTATCTTTGTCACATCCAAAAGATCAGAAATAAGACTTGTCAATTTGTCAATTTGCGCATCCATTTTTTCCAGATGTTCTACTGCTTTTAAATCGCCTTTTCTTCGGAACACCATCTGAAGAACCTGTCCATACGCTTTAATACTCGTAACAGGAGTCTTTAATTCATGGCTTGCAATTCCTAAGAAGTCATCTTTTTGTCTCTCTAACTGTTTCTGCTTTGTGATATCGGTATTTGTCCCAAACCAATGAACAATTTTTTGATTTTCATCGTAAATAGGTACTACCCGGGTTAAAAAAGGCCTAAATATATTATCCGCGCCTTTTAATGGAAATACCATCTCAAATTTCTTTCCACTCTTAATTGATGCCTTCCATTTTTTCAAAACTATTGGAAGCACGTCGGGGTCATGCGTAGACTGCCATCCCCAACCCTCCATTTCCGCGGGAGTCGTTCCTGTATATTCATACCAGCGGCTGTTATACCAATAAATATATCCGTCAGCCTTAGCCATCCAAGCTAGATTTGGAATATTATCTGCGAGGGCTCGAAGTTTTCTTTCGCTCTCTTCCAATTTTTTTCTGGATTGTACTTGCTCAGTTATTTCAATCGCATGAACCAAAATACCATCAACCCTTTCATCAGCGCCAAAGGAAGGCTGGTACACAAAATTAAAATAGCATTCTTCCAATTTACCATTTCCTTTTCTGTCCAGCTTTACGGATATTTCGTTACCGAAAAATGGTTCTCCGGTTCTATATACTTGATCTAACAATTCGTAAATTCCTTGTCCTTTTAATTCCGGTAACGCTTCCCTAATAGATTTTCCGAGAATGCTGCGATGTTTTCCGATAAGCTGCATATATAATGGATTTGCTAACTCGTATACATGATCCGGACCACGAAGCACACCTATGATTGCCGGTGCATTCATAAAAAGATTAATAAGTCGTTTTTGTTCACGTGCAATTTTAGCTTTTGCATGCTTGCTCTCTTTCTCAGCTCTTTTTTTAAATTCTATTTCCTTCTCCTTTTCTATCAACGACGTTTGTAAATCACGACGGGCAATATCCAATTTTCGGGCAATACCTTGAGAGTCACTAACTGACTTTTCAGAGATTTTCATATCAGTCTCTTTTTGCGTAACTTCTTGTTCGTATCGGAAAACTGACGTAATCAGAGGTAATAAAAAAGTTAATTGATCTATCTGATGATGTGCTGCCTTTCCCCCGAGTAAAACAAATACGCAATCATTTTTATAAGCGTATCCAACGGCAGGTAGTAGATTTCGCCTATTAGGATAAGGAAGATTTGCCTGATATTTTTTATTCTTAACACAATTTTCCAAAAAAGCATTCCAGATTTTCCCGTCGGGTAAAGTCTGGGGAAATCCTAATGCCGGCAAAAGAACACCAAGCTCCCGATCTTTAATAAAAACAAAAAAATTCTCAGCACCAAGTAATTTCGCGAGTAGTGTTGATGTTTTCCCACGACTATCTATATCGGATAATTTACCGACTAATGAGAGTAACTTGTCTGATATTAAGACTTTATTCAGGGATGACACAGACGACTGCGGTGCAGTTGTGGAATCCACTGAATTGCCCGTCAACTCGTGCAATTTGGCCATAAGTATTACACCCAACGTATTGAGTGCTTCCTAATCCTTTCTGTAGGGTATTCAATTCGCTTGAGAATTTATCACCTGTTCGTAATCGCGTAGCTACACAATCAAAAAATAGTGCAACGCCCGCTTTCTCACCATTCATCTGCAACAGGGCATCCTCCAGAGCATCTTTTGCCGCCTGCGTTGCTGATTGTGAAGTAGTTTTCATAATGCTGACTGTCGCGCCACGAGGTATATCAGAAGCGCACTCTATCGAGCCATCTGAATTTATACTAAGAGGAACACGAAGCTGATAACCATTCACTGTTTTGATACCAATCACATTATGGAGAAAGAAAGGAATAGGACCTTTTAAATCAAATTTCTGTTTTGTTATTTTTGCGTGTTCTTTAAATACTTCCACTGTTGGTATGGCATTAAGGCTGACGAGTCTCATGCCATCCGATTCTGTTACCCGCATGGGCTTACTTGCGGCCTCCCACCCATGCCTTACACCAATTCCAAGTGGTTTGTGAGAAAGAATTTCGAGCGTAACTGCTGCGTTCGTATATGCTTTTGTTCCAAAAAATACATGCGTTTTGCTGAATTTTGCATCGTCCCCTGCTCCCCCGCCAAAAAACTGATATGTGCCAAACGTTAACGTATTAAGCTCGTCAATAAGATGGTCTGTGTATCCGGCAAGCGCGTCAGCTAGTACTAGTGCGCTTTTGTATGGGTATTTAAAATTATTTGTGCCCTTAAAAGAAGAAACTATATCAATCGCTACTTTTTTTACTCCTTTTTGAATATCACGGCCAATACCTATGGAAAACTGCATCTCACTTGATGTAATTGCTAATGCACTTACCGCTCCTTCTCCCTGATTATTACTGACAAATTCGCCGGCCGATGAACACCCAATAAGTAACGCGGGATGGCATGTTTTTTTGATAGCTTCTAACAGGAGGGTATAGTCGTAGCTGGAGGATGCAAAAACTACTACTACATCCGGGGATTTATTATCTGAACTTGACAGAATTTGTTTCCCAAGATATTCTCCAGCCTGTTTGCTTTCTTTTAACTCGGTAAAAGTAACTGAGGATTTAGTCATAATATATTAATGATTATGGTAGTTTAACATATTATTTAAGATTTTGAGCAAGATTTTACTAAAACAACAGTAAGAAGAGTGTAAGTTAATTATTATAGATTATCTGCAATTTGAGATGATCTAGTGGTTACTATCCTCCTCTTTAAGACTAATTTACTTTTTACTTGAATGTATCACACGCCGAGAGTGTTCCTGACACATATCCTTTGTCAAACCAGCTAGTCCGCTGGGCGGAGGAGCCATGTGTCCATGTCTCCGGATTAACTCTTCCCGTTACATTTTCCTGAATCCTATCATCTCCTATTGCTGAGGCCGCATCCATTGCTTCATGGATTTCTCCAGATTCCAAGACATCCTGATCTTTGATAGAATTCACCCATAACCCTGCAAAACAATCTGCCTGCAGCTCCATTTTCACGGATAGATTATTCTTCTCATCAGGATTTACTTCCATTTCTCCCTGCACTCCACTCATTATCCCCAGTTCATTTTGGGCATGATGAGCAACTTCGTGCGAAATAATATATGCCTGGGCTACATCTCCTCCTTTGGCTCCAAACCTTTCTGTAAGTTCTTCAAAAAACGTTTCATCCAGATAAATTGTTTTGTCCAGAGGACAATAATGCGGTCCGAATTCTGAAGCGGCCCCGCCACAACTTGATTCAGTTGAGCTGCGGAATAATACTAATTTGGGCTCTGTGTAAGTCCTGTCTGTGTTGCTAAAAACTTTTGACCACATTTCATTATTGGATCCCAAAACAGTGGAGGCAAAAACTTCATAACTATCCTCTCCCTCAAATACCTTAACGTCTACATTTTCCTGCTGCTCAACGGGAATATTTTGTAATTCACTTAGAAAGTCGGTGGGACTGCCGCCTGACAGAACATTGAATAAAAATAATAATGCTACACCTGTGAGGCTTATTCCACCTATTGCGGCAGGGGCCATAGACCGTCTGTCTTCAACATTTCCGCGTCGTAAAATCTTATTCCAATCTGCCATATATTTACAAATATAATATACCACAGAAGAACTCATCCTTCCACCATCTATTTTCAGTGAATGAATATTTAGGCGGTGCGTGCCAAACTCAGAATGCGGATTGTTTTTTTATCCCGGGGCGGAGAACTTTAAATGATAAGAGATAGCAAACAAACACCAGTGCAGCGCCTGTCATAAAAGTCCAGGGAATTGCAAATGTCGCCACAGCCCCTCCCAGGACCGGCCCGATGATCATGCCGATACTTTGATATGACGCATTAAGTCCCATTATTGTCCCCTGAGATTTCTCATCCGCTTCTTGTGACAAAATAGTTGGAATAAGTGTTTGGGCAACACTATTTGCAATAGCAAGAAGTATAGATGCGACGACGAAAAGAGGTAAAGCTTGTGAGAAAAACATAATAACAAATGAAAGGGCAGTAGCCAGCATTGAGTATGTAAATGCTCTTTTCATCCCAAATGCTTTGGAAACGCGGGCGACGATAAAATTTTGTGCGATAAGTCCCACAGCGCCAAACATTGTAAATAGTATCGCGTTTTGAAATTGCGACACTTTCAGTACATTTAAAGTAAATGGCTGAAATCCATAAATAATCGCGCAGGCAAATGCCATAAAGAAGACAAGCGATATGATAAATGTAGTGCCGACGTTGGGATCAAAAAGCGTACGCCAAATCTTGGGAAAATCAAACAGCTTTCCCTTCTGCACTTCTCCCATATGCTTATTTGTCTCAGGAAGATAAAGAGCTGTCAAAATTACGGCAATAGTTGTGATCACTCCTGCAATAATAAATGGCACTGCTGCCCCAAAGCCTACTGTGAATGCAGCAAGGGCCGGACCCAATACAAAACCAAAGCTTAATGCACTCCCAATCATACCAAAAGCTTTAGCCCTGTCCTCAGGCTTTGTTGAATCAGAGATAACCGCAAAAGCAACAGGAATATTTCCGGCTGTCAACCCGTCAAGTGCGCGGGATGCAAACAGGATAAATGCATTTGGAGCAAATGCTGTCATAAAAAATGACACAGCAGTTCCTGCAATAGAGATAAGAAGCATCGGCCGCCTGCCATATTTGTCGGATAATCTTCCAATAATTGGCGTTGAGATAAATTGACAAATTGAGAATAATGCAAAAAGTAGCCCGTTATCGAAATCACTAAGGCCAAATTTTTTGGAATATGCATAAAGAATAGGAATGATGATTCCATATCCGATCATATTCACAAGTGCGATTAGGACAATAATAAATAGATTTCTATTGGTTTTGAGCATGAATATATAATTATAACAGGAATTAGTTATTCGTGTCTTTATTAAATAAACTCAGGTTTGACATCAAATTGCTTAAGACTTATTATTATATTGTCATGGGTTATATTGACGACATAAGTACAGTTCTTGGGAAAAAGAAAAAAGCTGCAGCAGACAATACTGCACCCCGACCCAAAAAGTCTATAAAGGTATTAATCGTTGAGGACGATCTTGCTCTTTCTGAAATGTACAGCTACAAATTCACACACGAGGGCTTTACAGTCTTCACTGCCTCAGACGGCAAACAAGGACTCGAGATGGCAATAGCGCACAAACCGCATATTATACTTCTTGATTTGATGATGCCGGTAATGGATGGAAAGGTAATGCTTAAGAAATTACGCGAAATTCCGGTATTCAAAAAATTACCGGTAATTGTTGTTACCAATGCCGGTGATATCGAGAGCATGAGAGAAACCCAGCATTATGATAATGCGAATGAATTTCTGATCAAGTCAAACGTCAGTGTTGATGAAGTTGTAAAAAAAGTCAAAGAGTGGACCAACCTTGTATAAAAGTTAGCAACTACGCTTAATCTGTTTCTTCTTGAAGATTGTCACATGCCCACTCCAAAAACTTAATCGCATCATTTATATCGTTTAGAAAATAATTTGCCTCTGTTTCTCCACTCCCCACTTTTATAGTAATTGCGTCTTTTAATTCAGAAAATGCATCTTCATCTGTCCTGTCATCTCCTATATATATAGTTAACGGGGAGGATTTTTGCGTACTAATCAACCAATTTATAAATCCGCCTTTCCCCCATTTAACGTTTGGCATAATATCAAAAACCATTTTATTTTTTAATAACTTAATAAGTGGAGACTGTAGATATGGCACGATAAAGTTTTCAAATTCTTCATGAAATGCAGGACGCAGGTCCTTATGGAGCATTCGGTAATGGATACTAATTGTTAAATTCTTATCCTCTATAAATATTCCTTTATACTTTTTCTCAAGTGGTCCAAAATTGTTTAATATTTTAAGATAAAGCTCGCGGGTCTCACTAATTCCAGGCATTACATACACAACATTTTCTATCTCCCATTCCAGACCATGATTGCCAGAATAAACAATATCCTCAATTCCTATTAATTTTTTAATATCATATACACCCCTTCCCGATACAATACCTAAGGTTAATTGTTTGATAAGCTTTAGTTTGTTAAGAATTTTTTTTGTTTTTGCTGGCAGTATAGCATGATTGGGTTTCTTCGCAAATTCCGTAAGTGTTCCGTCATAATCAAGTAGCATCAATACGTGAAAACTCACCTTAAGTCTCTTTTCAATAATATCTTTGGAGTTCCACAAATATGTTGTCATTCTAAATTTGCAACTGCTCTTAGTATTTCAGCAGACCATTTATAAACGTTGTGGTCTTTTATAATTTTGCGCATTTTTCTCATTCTTCTTTCCTGCTCAGTTTGACTCATTTCAAGTCCTGATCTAATCGCCTCGGCCACTCCATCTATATTGTAAGGGTTGATAATAAATGCCTGTGAAAGTTCAGCTGAGGCGCCGGCAAATTTACTCAGTATCAAGACTCCTCTTTCATCATTTCTTGAAGCGACAAATTCCTTTGCGATCAAATTCATTCCGTCATGAAGCGAGGTTACCAAAAATAAGTTTGCCATACGATAAAATGTATTTAGCTCCGTCTGACTATGATGTCTATTGAGATAAATTATCGGTTTCCAGTTCTTAGTCTTGAGCAAATTATTTATCCGGTCTACTTCATCCATTACTTCTTTCCCAAATTCATCGTATTTTTTAACACCACTTCTACTTGGCGCTGCTATCTGAATAAATACAAATTTATATATATACTGTGGATATTTCAGAAGAAATGACTCAACTGCCTTCAGCCTTTCTACAATTCCCTTGGTGTAATCAAGCCTATCTACACCAAGACCAATATATTCAGCTTCTATATTCAATTCTTTTATTATGTCCGCTTTCTTCTTGGCAAACTCCGGATCGTCTTTGGATTCTTTATCCTTGTAGAAGGGGATACTTATGGGGAAAGGCTTGATGAAGGAATCATGGTCATTGCGTGTAATAGCAAATTTTTCAAGACTTATGCGTGCCTCAAGTTCACGCCTTACGGTGTCGATGAAGTTATTGCAATGAAGTTGTGTATGAAATCCGATTATATCAGCACCCAGCATTCCATCAAGCAGTTCTTTTCTAAAGGGACAAATACCAAAAGACTCGGCATTTGGCCACGGAATATGCCAAAACAACACTATTTGTGCATCCGGCCTTTTTTCCTTAATCAGTTTGGGGAGAAGAGCGAAGTGAAAATCCTGGATAAAAATAATCGGATTTTTCAGATTTTTAATCTCGGAAAGCACCACATCAGCAAATTTTTTGTTTACATTTTGATATTCTATCCAGTCATCTTTTCTAAAAATCGGTCTGTTGTGTACATTATGACAAAGCGGCCAAAGCCCTTCATTGGAAAAGCCATAATAGTATCCCTTTTCTTCTTTTGCTGTTAACCAGACGCGCCGAAGTGTGTATTTGGGGTCATCCGGTGGAACTGCGACTCTATCATCTTTATCAACAACCAAGCGATCCCCCGAGCCGCTACCATGTGCGACCCATCTTCCGCCGCATGCCTCCATCATTGCCTCAATTGCTGTTGCCATGCCACTCGCCGGGAAATAATAACTGATCTTATCCCCTTTTTTCTCATGGATATAAGGCTCACGGTTGGATACTGCTATTATTGCTTGTCCCTTAAGGGTATCTTTTGCAAACTCTTTGAGCCTACCCTCAGTCCAGGGAGAATCGATCTTCTCAAGTCTCAGCCTTGCCTCCTCACTTGCCGAAAGCCTTGCCTCAGTCAGACTTTTTTTAATACCGTAAATTTCTTTCAGAAGTGGTCTCAGAAAAGGCAAATCAGGAATCTTACTCAGTCTATCCTGAGGAGACTTACTCAGCCGTGCCTGTTTGATTGAGTCAACAATTGATAGAAGCGGGTCACGTATAATCCAGCGGAAAATAAAAAATAAAGAAAGAGCAATAATAAGAACTTGTGTGAATAGCCTTAAAAAAGCAGTCATCCATGTTTGTTTTATCCGCTCATTGATGTATCCAGCATCATGGATTAGAACCATTGAGCCCTTGATATCCTTTTCCTGCTGAAGCGGTATTGCATATACATATATATTTCTCCCGTCCCTTTTGAGAAAGCTCCCCTTTGGTTTATTGCTCTTTATTACACCCATTGATATTGCTTTGGAATTTATTATGGTTTGGGGATAAGATGATGAAGAAGCAACGTACTCTCCTTTTTCATTTGTTACACTAACTCCAGCAAGCTCCTCCCTTGTTCCTGAGTTATCAATAACAGATTTTAACGTTTCTCCATTTTCCAGATTTGGCTCAACAGTAACCCGAAGACTTTCAGCAAGAAGCCATGACCTATACTGTAGGTCATTTTTAAGCTCCACTTCATCTCCTCTTACCTGAAAATAGGTGAAAAAAACAGTTACCAAACTGACAAGGGAAATTATTAGTAGTAAAGAACTGATTAACCGCTTCATTTAATGGTAAATTATAGCATTTTTAGTGTAAAAAAAGAGTAATAGAATGCACAGAAGTAAATTCTGTTACAATTAGCTTGTGGCGACGAAGCAATCAACTATCGACTATCTCACGGATCAGATTTCAGAAGCCGGCATTATCCGATCGAGAAAAATGTTTGGAGAATACGGAATTTACTGCGATGAAAAAATCGTGGCACTCGTTTGTGATGAGCTGCTCTTTGTCAAACCGACAAAATCCGGAAGAAAATTTATCAAAAAAGTTGTGGAGGCTGCTGCATATCCGGGATCCAAAATGTACTTTCTAATAACAGGCGATTATTGGGAAGACGCAGAATATATGTCTGTGCTGATTAGAAAAACCGCCTCCGACCTCCCTCTCCCAAAGCCGAAAAAGAAGAAATAGCTCAAACCCCATTGGCCAGTTTGAGGAATTCACTGAGGTATTTTATTAGTAACTTCTCATACTCCTTCTTTGTCACTTTTTCCGGAAGATTTATCATAAGATTTTTGAAAAATTCATAATTTACAGCCATTCTTTGATCAATCTGTCCCAGGAATTTTTTCACTGCCTTCCCCACCAATCCATCAACATCCTCAACATTATGCCGATACAGATTGGCCTGGGCGAATGCTGCACTTAGTAAGTAGCTCGCATTGGTCCAGGAACTTTTCTTGCTTTTTATTGTCTTGACTGGCTTGTGGATCCAACCGAGAAAAAATTCATTGATATTCTCATCCGCCATGCCCTTATCAAATATTTTGAAAAAGATATCGTCTGAATAAAGATCCTGGAGATGATTTATGATCCCGTAGAGCAGTTCCTCTTGATATTTCTCAACCACTTTCCCATGCATTACCCAGGCAATTACTGACAAAATCAAACTTGGACTGTGAGATGGGTGGCCTGATTGAGTTCTATAGACGTGACCCAGTTCATGAATCATAAGGTTCAGTGCCATTCCGCTTGTGACTGCCATCCCCGACACTACCACAAGAGGCACCCCGTTAACTTCAGTTGTATGCCCCATATAGGGAAGACTCTCATCAAGAACCACAGAAACGTTTTTTACAGGAAACCCCGCATCTTGCATTAACTCAAATGCTTTTTCTTTAAGTGCTATAAATTCTTCTGTTTCACTATTTGGTTGCATATTGGGAAAGTGAGGAAATTATAGCAGAAATTATATCTTTTATAAGGCCTGCACACTTTCTAGGAAGATGCTAGTTCTTTTATAATTGTTATAAGATTTAATTTAATTCCGTGAAATAAAAGTTTATCCCGTAATGCTTGACAAAATCAATTTGCTTTGTTATACTACCGGCCTGTCCTAATTACTGGGACTTTTTTTATGGAAAGAAATATAAAATCATTTTTAATTTGGACTGTCATTTCGCTGATGTCAATCGGAGGACTTACTTCAGTTGCAACTGCAGTCCAACCGACGCCTTATAAAGTAATCTGTCATCACACCCCTGCAAACGAAATCACATTGGAGTTTGCCAATGTAAATGCATACAATGGACATCTAGGAACTCCTCACAGTACACAAACATTTGATACAGACGGCCCCTGCAATACTGCGACTTCCACACCAACTCCAACAAACACACCTACATCAACCAACACGCCTACAGCAACACCTTCAGCTACTCCTACACCAACTATTATACCGAGTCCTTCAGCAACACCATCAGCTACTCCTACACCAACAGACGTTATAACGCCTACACCAACTATAGTAATTCCAACAATTACTATCCCTCTCCCCACATGCCCTGCAGCAGGAGCATCATGCAACACCGGGGGAACTGGAGTAGACACAACTCCTACACCCACTGTTACACCGAGTCCTTCAGCAACACCAACAGGAATTGCTACTCCTACTCCGACATCAGAACCGGCTAGAGGGGGAACAAGTGATAATAAAGAATCTAAATCTAATTCAGGTTCTTCGACTTCTACACCAGCAGCCGCAACTGGCGGAACAGGCGGAGCAGACTCACACAAGGCAGTTCTTGGTGCATCAACTATGGCAGGCACAGGTTCATTTGCCGCAAATCTAATGAATGCATTGCTTGCTCTGGGTATGCTATCCTTAAGTGGAGGAAGCATATTGTATGCCAAAAGTAAAAAAGCCTAAAAAGAAAGTCTCCCCCAAAAGGAAAGTTACTGTAAAAAATCCCCGCAAAATTAAAAAATCACCTCCTTCCAATCGAAAAAAATTGGCCCTCACACTAATTTTACTAGGTATTATTTTTACCGCTATTCCCCTTCTCTA
>DATLNW010000065.1:0-4743 GCA_035536575.1 Lysobacterales bacterium | reverse complement strand
TTCTATCTGTCCTTTTTGTTCAAGTTCTTCAACTGATTTTTTCCGTGCATCTTTTACGCTGAGTCCTGCGTATCTTCCCTTCATTTTTCCGCTCAGTTCCAAAACTTCATTTATCGGCAACTTATGCTTTTTGGCAACTTCATAATCATTTTTATCCACAGCTGGTGTAAGCTTTACAATTCCTGTTCCGAATTTAGGATCTACAAATGAGTCTCCTATTATTTCCATCTCAGCACCAGTTAGAGGATTTAACACTTTCTCAGCTATCAAATCTTTATGCTTTTTGTCCTTGGGGTTTACTGCCAGATGCGTATCCTCGGCAATCGGCTCAGGTCGGACTGTCGCGATAGAAATATAGGCTTGGCCCGTACTCTTATTTACTCTTTCATATTTTATGTAGTAGAGAGGATCAAGGCGCTCAATATGCTTAATCTCAACATCAGAATAAGTTGTCCCGCATTTTGGGCAATAGTTAACCATATAATTATCACGATAAACCAAACCATCTTTATGCATCTTTTTAAATGTACTCTGGACTGTCTGAACTACATCAGGATCAAGAGTATATTTATACCTGCTCCAATCAACTGAGGCTCCCATTTGGCGGATCTGTCCTTCAATTTGGGATCTATTGTTCTGAACGAAATTCCAAATCTCTTGATAAAGCTCTTCCCGGGAAAAGTTAAATCTTGACTTGCCCTGCTTTTTGAGCTCGCGTTCAAATGTGATTTGGGTTTCTGTTCCTGCATGATCGGTTCCCGGGATCCAAAGTGTTGGGTCGCCCTTCATACGGTGCCAGCGGATGAGAAGATCCTCAATCGCGATCATTAATACATTTCCCGTATGCATTTTACCTGAAGCATTTGGAGGCGGAAGAACTATCGTAAAAGGCTTTTTGGTTTTATCAATCTTGGGCTTAAAATATCCGCCATCTTCCCAAAATTTATAAAGTTCTCCCTCAGCTTTTTTATGATCGTATGCTTTATCCATAATTCTCCTTACTTAAATTCTTTCAAGAATTTATCCCGTGTTATGTTTGCCTGTTTTAGGATCGCTTGAAGAGTCCCCGGTGCAACTGGTTTATTGTGAATGGCAATGGTAATTCTTCGCCCATCCGGATGAACAAGTCTTGCATGGCTTCCCACTTGCCTGGTTATAACAAATCCTGTTTTTTGGAAAAATTTTATTATTTTTTTAGGAGTAATCTGGGGGAGCTTACTCATTGTATTAAACTGTCACTGCACCTTTGGGAATATTAACCTCAGAACGAGTTATCAATGCGTGTTCATTCTCAACCGGAATTGGACCCCCTTCTTCTGCCAAAGATTCGAGATGAAACTGGATCAACTTGGTAATCTCCTTTTCCGCCTGCTCGACTGTATCTGCATCCGTTGCAATCCCCAAAATCGGCACAAATGCTGCGTAGCAGTCCTTTTTTGTCCCCAAGCGTTTTTGTTTTTCTATGATGACTGTATAGTTGGCAACTTGCTGTTTCATAACGCTTTGATTTTAGTATAATTTAAGGCAAAAGACAAGTTAAATTTCTCCTCTTGATTTTTTGGGTGTTGCGGGTATAATGCAGTGAATGAAGCACGGGAAGAAAAAGCTTGTCACAATAAGCCGAAAGGTCAATCAGAATAAGCGGCTCACGCCCACTGATATTGACTATTTACTATCGTATACCAGGGTGGACAAAGACAATGGCCTTATCCGGATATCCAAAGCGCTCGCCCTTCCGCTCTCCCTTCTTCTTGGATTTCTATTTACTGTTTATCCTGAATACTTTGAGCGGTTAACCAAGTCTTTGCCTTCATGGACCAATCTCAATCCCAAATTCCTATCAGGTGCTGATTATTTATGGGACTTTCTGGGAGAACCAATCAAAAAAGCAAATCTTGTTTATCATATTCCCAATATCGTCCTTTATTCTTTTGGCGTTGTGGGGATCAAAAAACTCTTGGACGCTGTCAATCACAGAAGCTGGCTTGAGCAGGTTTTATCCGCGAAAAAAACTCTTCAAGCACAGGTCACAAAAGGACTTCTCAATCTGCAGATGAAAAAAGGTCACTCACTTCTATTTGTCGGCAATGGCGATTTTATCGGTGCACAATTTGCCCTGAATCATAATCCAGACGAAACAGTAACTGTTTCGGAAAACAAACCATCCTACACTTCCTTATGGAATCATTATGATGTCGATACTTTATATCAAGATCTAGAGCAAGTAATCCTCCGCTCGAGTGGTGAGAATTTGGGTGAGTATGTTTTCTTTCCCGTAAAAGACGATCAGATCTTCTTGCCGGGAAGTAAGGATTATGATCTCTCACCGCACAAATTGGATATCCTAGTTCAGGACATACGGACTATTGAGAAGGAGCACAAATGGAAGACAAGACGGATCATAATAATTGGTGACAAGCTTCACAAAAGCTTTGTCCAGTCTGAGGACCAACATGGAGTTATCAAAAAAAGTGGAGATACTATTTCTTTGGAAACAATCAGCGCAAAATACAAAAATGTAACTTTGATTGATCCAACAGATGTGGTGCTCCGCGAGATTATCAGAATTGCTTACGGGAGAAAAATTGTATTCCGGGCAACCAAAGAGGGAATTGCAGAGTACAAAAAAAGGTTTTATGATAGATTGAAAACACTTGGATACAAACAGTTAAAAAAACAAAAAGGAATTCTGACAATTGGCTATGATTTGTTCGAGGATATGACTGAGCAGCAAACACTTTCAAGAAAAATCGATGACTATTATCCGGTGGTGCTCTCCAAAAACGTAAGAGATGCCCTGATCCGTAACGGTTATAAAAAAGAAGATTTCCTCTACGTCCCTGATCTTGTCTTAAAGACTTTAACCCGCGTAGCAAACCAACAATAATCAAATAGGGATTAGTGATTAGGTGTTAGTGATTAGTACTAACCCCTAGAACCTAGGCCCTAAACACTAGCTATGAATATTGGCAAAACTCTTTATGCTAAGAATCGCCGGGAATTCCGCACGTGGCTCATAAAAAACCATGATAAGGAAAAGGATATCTGGCTAATTTATTATAGAAAAGACTCGGGCAAACCCAGAATCCCCTACAGCGAAGCTGTTGAAGAAGCGCTTTGCTTTGGCTGGATTGACAGCACCGCCAAGGGAATTGATGAAGAAAGATTTGCCCAGAGATTCAGTCCCAGGAGACCAAAGAGTAATTGGTCAACTCTCAATCTGGAACGGATGAAAAGACTCATTAAGAACGGGCTCATGACGCCAGCTGGTCTTTCCTATTATCCTGGAGAAACGAAATTCAAAATCCCGGCAGATATTTTAAAAACGCTTAAAAAAGATAAAAAGACTTGGGAGAATTTCCAAAAGTTTGATTTATCATATCAGACAATAAGGATCGGTTTTATCGAGGGGGCAAGAACCAGACCCGAAGAATTTCAAAAGAGACTAACGTATTTTCTCAAAATGACAAAACTGGGAAAAAAATTCGGAATGATACTATAACAATTCTTAGTTGCTTCTGCTCATTTCGTTTGGAGGAATTACAATTGGATCCCTCTGTATTTGTGGCCCAACAAGGTTTCTTGCTATCCTGTTACCAGCAAGGCCGTCAAAAAGACCAGCAAGCGTTTCACGATCCACCTTTGGCACTTCCGGTAAATTATAAGCAGATTTCAAGTACTTTCCGATAAATCCTTCTTTTGCTTCAACTCCGCTTGTTGCAACAAACGCTTTTTTTCCATCTACTTCAACCGATTCATCAGCAGCTCCGATAAAAAGCGTGTCATAAGGAGTGAGCCCTACTTCTTTCTCAAGATAATCATAGTTGCCAAGCATTCCACCTTTCTTTCCTGCTTTTTCTAAATGCAAACTACACATTGCCTTAATAAGTGCAAACCTTCTCAAATCTCCATAGTTTCCTTTATTACCAGGCAGAGGACTTTCCAAACCTGTTGGCCTGTTAAATGTTCCGATGACCTCACCCTTTTCTGTTAATACCACAG
This sequence comes from Lysobacterales bacterium, assembly GCA_035536575.1. Taxonomy (GTDB): domain Bacteria; phylum Patescibacteriota; class Microgenomatia; order Levybacterales; family UBA12049; genus DATLDE01. The sequence continues at coordinate 741 of DATLNW010000065.1, read as the reverse complement.
CAGTGCCATGACCCTTCCATCCTTCTTCCGATTCTGCATCATCGTTAACTTTTATTGGGGATTCTACGGTTGCGATTACAGCCTCTGCGAGCCTTCCTTGGAATGGAGATTCGGGGGAAACAAGGTTGTCCATGGTGTCTTTATCCGCTTCGTTAGCGATAAAATCTACAACTTCTTTTAATTTTTGTCCGCGGGCTGCCTCATCTTCAAGTGCGGCGAATGCTTTGACCTGCTCTTTCAATGACGCGGCTTTTTGCCCCGCTTCGACTGGACTCGGTCCTACCTCTGTCATAATCTCCAACATTATACCACGAATGTGCAAATTGCAGACGTTGACTTAAAAAAAATTTTAAAATAAACTAACAGCTAAGGGTCGGGTGAGTTCTATGATTAAAGGAAGGTCGCCGCAAAGGCATACAGAAACTGTGGTAATCAAGAAACCAAATGAAGATATTGAAATCGGATCTGTTAGGAAACAATATCTCACAACCGTGCTTAAAGCTGAAGGAAATAAGACCGAAAAAGAAGAGCCACAAAACCCAGGAGGATCTGAAAAACTGGGATAATTGATCTACAGTTTTCTCATATAAAACTTCCGGTGGGGTTTGGGGAATTTTTCTATCGCATACCTGAGCATTGTTCTTGGCATTTTTTGATAATGCATATCAAGGAATTTTAACTCTGATTGCAAATCTCTATTCCCGACTTCTCTTAGCATCCAGCCAACTGCTTTGTGGATCA
>DATLNW010000064.1:0-4738 GCA_035536575.1 Lysobacterales bacterium | reverse complement strand
AAAATTACAAAAACAATAAGAACTATAATTCCTAACAAAAATCCACTCCCACCGCCTCCTTCTGTGTTTGCGGGTGGGTTATTTACTATTGTCGCCATATATCATTCACCTCCCTTCGAGATCAGAAGCGCTTTTTGGCTCCTGAATTATTCACAGTATATGGAGCGGCAGTAAAAAACAAATGAGGGAAGTGTAAGAAAGCGATTAGAGAAGTCAACCCTGTGAACAGACAAAATTGACCTCAGATATTACGTTTGCGTGGTCACGACCTGACATGTAAAGCATATTAATTAGAGAGTTATCTTTATAAATTTCTTTACATAAAACAACATGGCTGTTAAGAAGTATCCGTTTTTGACCTGAACTCAAAGAAGAAAGCATGGTGACAGGGTACAGACGCAATTTCTCAATCATATCCCTGAGGCTGTTGCCCTCAGGATAACTCCAGCTAATCACCTTCATTTTTTTGCACAACGCATAAGTGTTTACATCAGTTGTGGTCTTGGTATTGGTCACTATCCAGGCCTCGTCAATATGATTTCTTACTTTTACATCTTCAAATCTTGCCTGTGTATAAAGAGCAACGTGGATTTGAGAACGCGTACCCGGACTATTGTGGTATTTCGCCTCAATCATTGAGGACTTACCATGTCTTTCAGCAATCACATCTATTTCATGAGTTATGCACGCACCGGACAAGGTCTGTCTGACTTTTGTGTGATATCCCTCAGCCTCAAGTAACTTTGAGATAAAATCCTCAAAGGGATAGCCTGTCGGGCCGAGATTCATTATCGCTTCTTTTAAACTATACCTTGCTTTTGCGTAATGATCACCCGTTTCTCCCAGGAACTCTATTATGTGGTGATATATTTCTGCAGTTGTTATCCCATCATAAAGCTTACTTTTTACATGTTTTAAAACGTTGCTTTGTATGGAGGTGTGGATTTGAGCGCGCCGTATGGAATTGACAACTTTTTCCTCGCTAAATGGCTCGCGCGATTTATCAGCTTTTAGGACAGTTAGCATTTATTAATTATATCTTCTTTTTTCTGAAAATCGCAAATGACCCCTTCTCGACATCAATTTCGTAGCGGGAATCTGTACGCATTTTGTTGAGTTGTTTTTTCTGCTCAGCAATAGACTGAGGCTGCTCTGTTGCGGTTGGAAAAAACACTACTACATCTGCCTTATCAATTCCCAGAGGAAGCGTGTAAAGTGAGCGTCTGTGGGTCAAATGAGAGCCAACATTATTTGAGGACGCAACACTTAGATTTGAGGGGATATCAGAGAGCGTCTCATCTATGAATTTATGATCCGGTACTTGTTTGGTTATCATGTCAAGATTGGCACCTTTTGATCCGGGAAGTACACCGTACCTGTACGCCCCGATAAGGCTTGTTGTAAGTATAAAGACAGGTAAAATTAATAAGTATCTTTTGTTGATATATCCGGCCAGGATACCCGTCCCGAATATTGCACTTATAAATATGAAGGGTGTAATCGCGGCCGTGTACTGATAATAGATCTGATGCAGCTGGGCATTGTTGCTCAACAGATTTATAGCCAGATCAGGCCCTGCCAAAATCAGAAAGAAAGGATAAATAAAGGATAAATAGCCAAGCGGTGAGAATATTTGGATAAGATAATTGATCTTATCTTCCTGATAAATAGTCTCTATAACTTTCTGAGGTGACAAAAATATGCTTTTTGCTATTGAGACCGGGCTATCACCAAAATTGGAATAATATGACATCGCAAAATGTGATGAACCCAAAGCATTGGGAATAGCAACAGATATCAAATAATAAAAAATAGCAAAAGATGCGACAAAAATTAAGCCTCCAAATACCCTCTTTTTCTGCTTGAAAAATAACAATCCTCCAAATAAGGCAATTATTAACCAGATTTGTTCCTTACTAATTGCTGCAAGTAACGCAAATATTAGAAATAAAGCATACCGCTTTTTACTGTAAAAATAATATGTGCCCAGAAGAAAGGTAGTCGCAAGGGTTACAGGATGAAAATCATATAAATTTGCCCGTTGCACACTGGGATTAATAAGGTATGCGAAGGCAAAGACCAGTGAAAGATTTTTATTTTTGAGCTTGTCTTTTGCTATTTCGTATATAAAAAAACTCCCAAGTGCAACAACGACTGTTTGGATAAAAAGAAGAGTTTTGGGAGTTGGGAATAAAGCATAAAAAGGGGCGAGAAGTATCAAAAGAAAATCAGCGTGGAACGCCAGACGGGAGATAATCTCTGTCCCATCAGGATTTGAGAATTGAAATATCCTCCCCTGCGTTGTATTCCAGACCGTCTGGGCCATATTGCCAAGATCAAACCGTCCAGTATAAAAATGGTCGTAACGTAAGAAACTTATCCAGGTGAAATATGCTATGTATATAAGAGTAATACCGATAAGAACCGTTTCGTATTTGTTGTGTGCAATCCATTTCTCAATTGACAATAATTTGGTGTTTCGCGTTTTGTGCCAAAAATAGGAAAAAAGTATAAAGACAAGTTCTGAGACGATCAACATTACTCTCGCAAAAAGCGCGCCGAAGGCACTTTGACTCAGGGAAATTATTTTTGAAAGCCCGGCTATCATCAAGCCCTCACGTACCCCAAATCCCGCGGGTGTCAAAAAAGACAGGACTCCGAGAAGAGTTGAAAGAACGAAAAAGCCAACGAGTTGAGGGATTAAATGTATTGGGAGTAAGACGAATGAGGCAATGACAAAGTAGTATCCAAGTCCAAAGAAAAGCAGCGCAACAACGCTTAGAAAAACAAGTGACATTTTTATGTCAGGCGCAAAATTCATAAATACGCCAATCGGCTTTTTGCTTACTACATAAAAAATGGCGAGTGATAGTATTAGTAATACTAGGGCTGTCTGATAAGTACCAAGCAGATGCCAAAAATAAAATCCAAGAAAAGGCAAAGACAGAAGAGAAATAATAGTAGCCCCAATCACAAAAATTCCCGCCTCAATCAAAATTAATCTACCAACAGTCTTTTTTTCAATTCCCATATCCGAAAACTTCAAAGTTCTTCCAACAAACCCCCAAACGTTTCCCGGGATATAGCGTTTAAATTCTGAAATTGCCCAAAAATATGCAGAGTGCTTGTATGAAATATCTTTTGAGTAAAGCTTTACAAGCCTATGCCAGATATAGCTTCGAATGAAGTAAAACAACAAGAATGACAAAACTCCCAGTGAAAGCAAAGTTATATTTACATTTCTTAGGCTTGTTGTGAATTCAGGGATTTTGGGAATAATTAATTTGAGAATGAAGAAAAATGCGAGAATTGAGAATGGCCAACCAAGAACATATTTTAAAATTGAGATGAGTCTATTCTGCACTTAGCTATTTTACTAGATTTTTACTCATAAAACTATAACAGCCTTGTTGTTTGTGCTCATGATAAAGGTCTGTTAAAATGAGGGCAGCTAAATTGCGCCTGTAGCTCAGTGGATTAGAGCACTTCGCTTCGGACGAAGGGGCCGGGGGTTCGAATCCCTCCAGGCGTACAATTTTAAATAGCTAAAAGTCAAGAATTACATATGCGCACACCTATACTTGAAAATGATCAGGTAAAAGTTTGGAAAACGGTAATTCACAAAAGCAAAAAGTTACCTTTTCACCGTCATGACAGCTTTCGTATAGCAATCCCGCTAACGGATGCGTGCTTGCGGTATGTTTATGAGGGAAAAAATGAAACCAAACTCAATGTCTGGAAAAAAGGTCAAGCGTATTGGCTTGAGCCCAATCCCAAAGGAGAGATGCACGGATATATAAATGAGTCGGAAAATGATATTGAGGTAATAGTCGTTGAACTTAAGAGTAAAAGTCTGTTAAAATAGAAAGGTTAAATTGGGGCCGCTAGCTCAATGGTAGAGCAGTACCCTCTTAAGGTATTTGTTCCGAGTTCGAGTCTCGGGCGGCTCACAGACAGTTCTTTAAAGGCTTCGTATTCTTCGTTTAACCTGAAAAGACGTATACTTTCCTGTTAAGTAACTTAGAAGTACACCTTCGGGTGTGTATTTTAGTGGTAAAACATTTAAATTTTTTAGTTGACAATTGCTATAGGATATAGTATACTCCCTAAGAAACATTTTTAATTATGGGTGGAAGAGAAATATCAGGACAAGGTGACCCGCGATTTACATCTGGAAAGGACTGGATGAAAGGCCTTCTGACTAATTTGCGTAGTGGCGAGAGGCCTATTGACCACTTTTTGGCAAAATCGTTGGAAGAAATATATTCCTCAGGCGAATATCGGAGTGCTTTATTTGGGGCGAGTACAGCATATGATTTTCCACGAACACCACTGGGAATGCGAATTGTTGCTGTTCGGGAAGGTAGATTAGTTGCTCCTGTTGTTATGTTTGATAAACCTAAAAATCAACAGAAATTATTTGAACGAATGAAAGGTGATGTTGAGAGATTGCCAGGAGGAGATTTAAGTGCTCTTGTTGATCCAGCGCTTGAAGCTTTGAGAGCTAAAGGACTTCAGACAGCTGCTACGCTACTGTTAAACAGAGACTTGCGAACTGGCAGAGTATTTAGTGAGGTAGGTTATCCTAAGGTCTTTAGGGAAATTACCGCAGGACTACAAGGCCAATTTTCAGACTTGCAACATGAATTTGGCTTGGAAGGTATCGCAGAAAGTATTGGTGTACCAAAAGATTTTCTAGCAAGACTAGTTACTCCTGATGAAACTATGAAGGATGATA
>DATLNW010000063.1:0-5925 GCA_035536575.1 Lysobacterales bacterium | reverse complement strand
GATGCGTCAATTCGCAGAATTAAGAATTAAGAATTTAGAATTTAGAATTTATCTAAAAAATAATCCCCGCCATGATTTGCCTCGGGCAAGCGAAAATTGGAAATATAGAGTTTTGAAACCCAGGAAATTATGGACGCAATTGAGACTGCCCCTGGATTTGTACATGCACAAATCCCGTCCTGATGTTTTTTTCAGCCCCTCACACTACGCCCCGCGGTTTTCTCCTGTGCCCTCGGTTATTTCAGTTATGGATTTGTCTTTTTTGTATTATCCGGAGCTTTTTAATAAGCGGGATCTTTTTCAGCTACATAGCTGGACCGCATATTCTGTAAAAAAAGCTAAAAAAATTATAACCATAAGCAATTCAAGCAAAAATGATATAATTAAAGAATATAAAATAGGGCCAGGTGGCGTATATGTAACGTATCCGGGTATCAAAAGTTTTACATCACTCAATCCCCAAATTTATGCTATGAATCAACTTAAAACTAAATACAATTTAGATAAAAGATATATACTTTTTGTGGGTACAGTCCAGCCAAGAAAAAATATTGCGCGTCTTATCGAGGCATTTTCAAAATTGGATGAGAAAGATCTGGAACTGGTGATTGTTGGTAAAAAAGGCTGGCTATACGAAGAAATATTTGAAAAACCTGAGCAGCTTGGAATAGAAGAAAAAGTGAAATTTCTAGATCAGGTAACTAACGATGAACTGCCGATGCTTTATAAACACGCAGTTTGCATGGTGCTACCAAGTCTTTATGAGGGATTCGGACTGCCTATTCTTGAAGCGATGAAAAATGATTGCCCGGTTATTACGAGTAATGTAAGTAGTCTTCCGGAAGCAGGAGGAGATGCATGTCTTTATGTCAATCCTGAGGAGGTAGATGACATTGCTGAAACAATGTCTAAATTAATTAATGACGGGAAGCTGAGAAAAGAGTTAATCGAAAAAGGAAGGAAGCAGGTAACTAAATTTAGCTGGGAAAATACGGCAAGAGAAACATTGAGAGTGCTTGAGGAAGTAGGAGGACAAACATGATTGATAAAACAGGGAGGGAATTGTCATCAAAGGAGATTTTTGACAAAGGTACCAATAGAATAAATACCATTCTTTTGGAATTGGGAGTTTTTTTTCTACACATAATAGGATTATTCCCCTCGCATACAGTACGCAGATTTTTTTATAGATTAGCCGGAATGAAAATCGGGAGTGGATCAACTCTTCACATGGGAGCACGTTTTTATAAACCTTCAAATATTTTAATCGGGCAAGATACAATAATTGGCGAGGGAGTAATTCTTGATGGGAGAAATAAATTAAAAATTGGCAATCATGTAGATCTGGCTACAGAAGTAATGATATATAACGCATGGCATGACATTGAAGATCCTGAGTTTAAAGCTCTGAGCGAACCTGTAACTATTGAGGACTACGTCTTCATCGGTCCGCGAGCAATTATACTACCAGGTGTGAATATAGGAAAAGGGGCCGTAGTAGCAGCGGGATCAGTAGTCACAAAAGACGTTAATGAGTTTGAAGTAGTAGGCGGTGTTCCAGCTAAGGTTATAAAAGAGAGAGGTTTTAAAGAACTTAACTACAAACTCGGCCGGGCGGCTTGGTTTAGGTAAAATTTTATCCTACAGTCTTATGCAATTATCCATTATCACACTTAATTACAATAAGTCAGACCTTACCATTAATTGTCTTGAGTCGTTGCAAAGGCAGTACAAAACGGAGTTGGACCAAAACAAATTTGAAATAATCGTTATAGACAATGGATCAGAAGATAAGGATTCAATAATCCTGACTGAAAGTATCAAAAAAAGTAACATTAAAAAAATAAAATATATTCAAAGTAAAGAAAATATGGGATTTAGTAGGGGCTGCAATTTTGGAGCAGAAAGCGCGGAGGGAGATTTACTATTGTTTTTAAACAACGATACTGAAGTTAAAGATGAGGGAATTTCTAAAATGCTTTCGTATATAAATGAGAATGAAAATATTGATGTATTGGGTGGCAAACTTATGAATAGAGATGGAACCGATCAGGTTTCGGTTGGAAGATTTTATAGTCCCTTCAATGCTCTCTTGCTTCTTTTGGGAATTCAAAGAATTGGGGGAATAGATAAAAATCCCAAAAATATTGCCTCAGTTGACTGGGTTAAGGGAGGATGCATGATGGTCAAAAAGGAAATATTTGAAAAACTAAACGGGTTTGATGAAAAAATATTTATGTATATTGAGGACATGGAATTTTGCTACCGGGCCAAAAAGAAGGGATATAGTGTTTTTTTCTACCCGCATGTTACAATATTACACGAGGATCAAGGCAGTTCCAATAGAAGTTTTGCAGTAGTAAATATATACCAAAACCTTCTGTATTTTTACAAAAAGCATAGATCAAACAATGAATATATGCTCTTGCGGGCTGCTATGAAGACAAAAGCGTTTGTTTTGATAAATGTTGGAAAACTATTGAATAATTCTTATCTTACGCAGACTTATGAAAAAGCTCTTAAAATGGCATGACAAATATACATTAAAGATACTTGTATCTTTTTTAATCTTATTTACTGCACTATATCCTAAGCTTCCAAGCATTCATATAATGCGTACCTGGGTGTATATTAGGCTTGAGGATTTTTTTATACTTGCGACTGTTCTTATTTGGTTTATCCAACTTTTAAGAAGAAAAGTAAGTCTCCCAAGGGTTTTCGCAGGCTCCATTGGAGCATACTGGCTGATAGGATTAATTTCACTTGTTTATTCGATATTGGTAATTGGACCAACCTTAATTCATTACTTTCCGCATCTCGCAGCGTTATCTTATATAAGAAGGATTGAGTACATGATTTTGTTTTTCGTGGCATTTTCAACAATACGGACCAAAAAGGACGTCCGGGATTATTTTATAGTTCTGGCATCAACTGTTGGATTGGTTGCATTGTACGGTTTGGGGCAAAGGTATTATGTAATTCTCTGGGCCGCCTTTCCATCTTTTTTCCAAAGTAATCCCTTTTGTTTTCCCTCCTTTCAAACAGGAAATGAAGAATTTGCCAAAGGCCTACCTTTGTGTTTGCCTCCCGGAGGGCGTACTACATCAACTTTTGGGGGATCATATGATTTAGGGGCGTATTTAGTCATGGTTCTTCCGGTAGTAATCGGGGTGTTTGTAACTATTAAAAAATTGGGATTAAAAATTCTGACCTTTTTTGTTTTTCTAGCCGGATTGATGCTTCTAATTTTCACAGCCCAAAGAGCAGCTTTTGTTGCTTATCTAGTGGGTAGCATATTTACTCTATTTATATATAAAAGAAAGATATTTATAATTCCTCTTATCATAATAAGTATATTTTCTCTGAGTATTTTCAGTGAGGCAACGGCTAAGAGATTTCTCTCAACCTTCAGGATCAGCTCAATAGTTACCAATTCCCAGGGACAGCTTGTAGGTGAAGCATTGCCCGCAGGCCTTAAGTCTAAATTTCAGAAACCAAGAGGTGGAGAATATCTCCCTTCGGGATCAGCCTATATAGGGCTCCCTCAGGAAAAAACTCTTGAGACGGATACGGCAATGATCAAAAAAACTCTTACCCCGCAGGAAGCAAGAAGGCTAAAGCTTGCGGATGGGACTTTGCAGATCTCGACAGTTTCAGGGAGTTTTTTGGTTAGAAAAGTTTTGGTTTATGACATTTCATTTACCACCAGGTTTCAGGCTGAATGGCCAAATGCCTTAAGAGCCTTTCAGAGAAATCCCATTCTAGGAAGTGGCTACTCAACAATAACTCTTGCAACAGACAATGATTACCTGAGGGCTCTTGGTGAAACCGGTATTTTGGGGCTTCTGTCCTTTATGGGAATTTTTCTCATGCTTTGGATTACTCTTTGTAAACTTGGTCCATCTTCAAAGCCCTCAATGACTGCCGGTTTTGCATATGGTCTTGCCGGTGGTGTTTTGGGATTGGCTCTCAATGCAGTTCTTATCGATGTGTTTGAGGCGTCCAAGGTGGCTGAGAGCCTGTGGATACTCCTTGGTATAAGTGTTGGAAGTCTGCTTCTTTATAAACAAAAACCCATACCATACATGTTGGAAGTAAAGAAAATTTTTACCAGCAGTAAAGCGCTAATAGCTTATCTTGCTATTCTGGTTATTGGCGCCTTCTCACATACTGTTACCAATTTCTTTGTGGCAGATGATTTTACCTGGCTTAAATGGGCTGCGACCGATACTCTCCAAAGTTTGCCAAATCATTTTCTCAACGCCCAAAACTTTTTTTACAGACCGCTTGTTAAAATCATTACTTTTTTTCTATATACCCTGTTTTCTTTTCAACCACAGGGTTATCACAGCTTCATTATTTTTCTCCATTTGTTATCAACGGTCGCCGTATTTTGCCTCGCAAAAAAAATATTGAATGATAAATTCCATGCATTTTGCACAGCCGTTCTTTTTGCATTGCTTCCGGTGCATTCTGAAAACATCATGTGGTTTTCAGGACTTTCAGGCGTATTAGCTACGCTATTAATTCTAGGGGGAACTGTCTCGTTTTTACGATTCCGTCTTAATAACTCAAAAGTATCACTGGTCATTTCATTTATCCTGACAGCTCTGGCCTTAGCGTCTTACGAAATTGCTGTTGTTGCGCCGTTACTTTATCTGGCAGTAGACGCATTGATTGTAAGACGCGCATGGAGCAAAAAGAATTATCTCATTCACATTCCTTTTCTGGCCCTTATCCCTCTGTATTATCTATTGAGAATTTTTTCCAATGCTTTCCCCGGCGGTGGGGATTACAGTTACAATTTAATTAGGATTGTTCCCAATTTTATCGGGAACTTTTTGGGCTACATAGGATTATTTATTGCAGGGAATGGGTTCCTGCCCTTTTATGATAACCTGAGGAATACTCTCCGTTCCCAATCAAGTTTATTCACAATAGTACTTTTAGTAGTTTTTTGTGTATTGGGTTATGTTGGCTACGCGCAAAGAAGAAAAGCAGTTTCTTTTTTGAAGAAAGACATATCAAGGCAGATTATATTTGGCATAGTCTTTGCAGCTATTAGCCTTTTGCCTTTCCTGGGACTGGGAAATATCGCTCCCAGGTATTTATATCTAGGCTCATTTGGTTTTTGTTTCAGTTTGGTCGTAGGACTTTCCGCAATTTCGAAATTAATTGTTGGAAAAAGACGGATTGATAGTAAATGGGTTGTAGTTGTTATCGTTTTGGGATTGAGTGTATGGTATCAGCTGGAAAACATTGAGCAGGGGAAGAAATGGAAAAAAGCCGGGGAGATAACAGCTGACACGCTCGCTTACTTACGAGTTGAGCACGAGAACATAAAAGCAACTGATTCGACTTATTTTGTAAATGTACCTGTAAAGCATGACGGAATTTGGGTCTTCCCTGTTGGTTTGAATGACGGGATGTGGTTTATTTACCGGGATAGAACTCCTCATGTATATCAGGTTAATTCGGTTGATGACGCAAAAAAAGCTGTAACAACGCGTAGTGGAAAAAGCTATCTATTCAGGTACGACAAATTCGGCAACATCTCACAAGTTAAATAAATTGAATATTAAAAATATTTGATATTTGATTATTTACCAATATGAAACTCACACGTATATTCTTAATATTAATTCTCACAGGTGGATTTCTGCTGCGCCTTTATAGACTCGATAGTCCGGTTGCAGACTGGCATAGCTGGCGTCAGGCTGATACATCTGCGGTATCAAGAAATTTTGTTAAGAATGGTTTTGATATTTTGCACCCAAGATTTGACGATCTTTCAAACGTCCCTTCAGGAATTGATAACCTTGAGGGATACCGCTTTGTCGAGTTCCCGATTTATAATATTAAGCAGGCATTTCTCTTTAAAACTTTCGGGATATTAACGCTTGAGGAGTGGGGGAGAATAGCCAG
>DATLNW010000062.1:0-3923 GCA_035536575.1 Lysobacterales bacterium | reverse complement strand
CACTTTTTAAAAATTTAATTGTTGAAATTCCCTCAATTCCAAGACCAAGGACTGCTACTTTTTTATTTTTCCAATCGGTAATCATAAACTTATTCTATCAACATTTTGCGTCATTTTATCTTTTCCAATGACTTTTACAATTTTTTTAAATGGTACCAATTCTCCGGTTGTAAAAAATTTATAATGGGGCTTTGTACTATTCTCTGCTAATGAATTATTTTGCTCCAAAACTCTTTTAACTTGTCGTGCAATTGCGCCGCCTGAATCAAGAAGTAAGACATCATTTCCAAGTATTTTTTCTATCTCCTTCTCCAAAAATGGAAAATGCGAGCAGCCAAGCGCAAGAGTATCAATTTGTTCTTTTTTAAATTTTTCCATAACTTCCCGAAGTATTTTTTCAATTTCTACACCTGTTACTTTTCCTTCTTCAATCAACGGCACCAACTCATCTGTTCCATGAACAAAAACTTCACAGTCCTTGGCATGTTTTTTAATAAGATCTTTTTGGTAAGTACTCGCCGCAGTCCTTGTAGTTGATAAAATTCCAATGCGCTTATTCCGCGAGATTTTTGCTGCTGTTTTTACAACCGGGACTGTACCTACAATAGGAGTATTGGGGAAATCTTTTCTAAGTTCATCAATACATGTCACTGTTATTGAGTTACATGCAACCACAATCAACTTTACCTCTTTTGAAAGCAAGAATTCCATCATCCGTTTTGCAAGATTGTAAACCTGATCCGTATCTTTATTTCCATATGGACAATTGAGAGAATCGGCAATATATATAGTTGATTCGTTTGGCAGCTGGCTTACAATTTCGTTCCAAATCGTCAGACCTCCAACCCCTGAATCCAAAATTCCAATTGGCTGATTATTCATAATTTAATAAGGGGAATAATTATTTCACCTCAGGTTTTTTCTTTGCAATTCTTCTAAACTCTTTCTGAAATTTTTCAATTTCTTCTTTTGATAATTCCTCAAGATCAATTAAATCATTGCGTGCTTTTTTGCTCGCACGTAGAAGCTCGTCAAGCTTTAATTCCATCGACTGTGTATCGCGGTTCTGGGAATTCTGGATAAGAAATACTATAAAAAATGTGATGATTGCAGTCGTTGTATCAATAGCTTGCAACCAAGTATCCGAGAATCCAAGTAGCGGTCCGCATATCCCCCACGTTAATATAACTAAAACGCCGAATGCAAAACCCCAAACTGATCCAACTGCTTTTGATGATTTTTGTGCAAATTTATCAAAAAATTTCATACCTCGTACCAGGGGTGAGAGTCGAACTCACGGTCGCCGGTTTATGAATCCGGAGCTTTAACCACTAAGCTACCCTGGCGCGTATCTGAAAGTATACCAATTTGACCATGGCTAAAGCAAATGTTATACTAAAGTAGATATGACTAAAAAACTTACCTATTTAGTACAATTGATATACGACAAAGACTACAAAGGCTATGTTGCTGATGTGGTTAATTTGTATGGCTGCATGAGTCAGGGGAAAACAAAAAAAGAAGCATTGGAAAATGCTAAAAAAGCAATCATAGCATATATGGAGGCTATAGAAAAATCCACACCGGGTAAAAATTCTGAAAAACAAATTGTTAATATTCCACTAACCTATTCTTCATTGTAAATCCATCATTATGCCCAAACTTGCAAATATTTCAGGAAGAGAAGCGGTCAAGGCATTTGTAAAAGCAAAATATATCCATGTCCATACATCGGGAGATCACGCAATTTTGCAAAAAGAGGGCTTCCCAAGCCTATCAATTCCTCTCCATAAACAAGTTGCAAGGTTTCTTTTAAAATCCCAGATCAAAAAGGCAGGTTTAACTGATGAAAAATTTAGTAAGTTACTGAAAAAATAAAACCTATGCCTACGCTCGTTGATTTATCCGCTTCAATCTGGTAACATATACTAACTAACACGCGGGGTAGTGTACGGTGCACGTGAGGCTCAAAATGGGCCCTTTATATGGTAACTTATAAAGAGAACTCAGCTATATCGGTGAAACCCTAAGAATGGTTCATAGGGCAATACCGAGGGAAGATCCCGATTTTATTGGGAAACCCGTAGAGACTACACGCTGGGCTCCAAAAGCAACAAAGGACTTGTCCTGAGCTTGCCGAAGGATGAAGATATAGTCCGACACTTCGGGTAACCGGAGAAACAGTAAGCATAATCTTACAGATAAGGTTCAACTCCTTACCCCGCAACAAATGTATTTCTAGCCTCAATTTACTTATTCCTCTTAAGCCATCCTGTATAATAATTGCATGTATCCTGCTTTGTTTTTCATACTTGGTCTACTACTTTTGCTTATAGGTAGCCAGGGGGTAATAAGAAATGCTCTTATAATCTCAACCTTAACCAGAATACCTGCATTTGTCATAGGGGTAACTATTGTTGCAATAGGAACATCTCTGCCTGAAATGGTGGTTTCTTTTTTCGGGGGTCTGGAAGAATCTCCTGACCTTGCTTTAGGCAATATAATAGGCTCTAACACAGCGAATATCGGATTGATTCTAGGTATTTCTCTTTTGTTAAAGCCCATTTATATTGGTAAAACCAAAACTCAAAAAAACATGCTCATTTCTCTTGTTGTGAGCCTGTATTTGTTTACCACCCTTTTAATAGGCGGTCTATCTCAATTACATGGTCTTGTATTTGTGGTGCTGGGAGTAGTGGTTATATGGTGGCAGATTATTCAGGGAAAGAAGGATGGAATTATAGAAGCACCTGTAATTAAACAAATGATAAATCCAGTTCTTGCTTTCAGCTTTTTCTCTGCTTCATTAGTAGCACTTTTTATCGGAGGTAAACTACTTGTAGACGGAGGTATTTCAATTGCTACTTTATTCAAAATCCCCCCTGCAATCATAGGAGCGACAGCTGTCGCCATCGGAACATCAATTCCGGAACTTGCTGTATCGGTCTCAGCCTTACTTGGTAAGACTTCAAGAGATGAAGAGAAACTGGTTATTGGTAACATACTTGGAAGCAATATCTTTAATATACTCTTCGGTGCAGGAATGCTCGGATTATTTGGGGTTAAAAACTTTACTAATTTAGTTTCTCTTTATGCTTTTCTGATTTTTAGTGTATTTTTCTTTTTCTTGTTACTTATATTCAAGGGGAATAAGATTCCGAGATATTTTGGTTTTGTTTTTCTCGCTGTGTATATTACATACTTTGTGTTCCTCTTTAAGTGAAGCCTAGCAACAGATCATAAACATTTATTCGCTTTCAGGGCTCAAATCTGGTATAAATGAGGCATGGGTTTCGGTGATAAAACAGGTTCTAAGAGCCTGCAGTCCCCGCAACAAATGGATTTCTAGCCTCAAAAATACCATTTTCTTTAGGATTGCTCAGGATTTAATTGAGGATTATAACTAGCGATTCCTTACTTTATCAAGCATTCTGGCTGTATTAGCCCAACCTCTCATAGGTACTACATTAATTACACCTGGAACTGACAACCCTCTTAATTCATCTTCTGGTTTAGAACTAAATGCAGCCAGAGTAAATAATTCCATATGACGCCTTAATTCAGGTTTTTCTTCCGCTAACTCAACTGCTCCTGCTACTACCTTTGAAACGCTATCATCAATTAAAACTATCTGTCTCACATCTACACCATGCATAATTTCATCATGGCTGAGACGACCTGCATTAAACCCTGATCCGTCTAACAGCAATGCTTCTATTTTGGCTGCTGGACTATTTGTAGAGTGAGTTACTTTTTCAACAGGTATCCCTCTTCTTCTTATCTGGCGGTCAGTTTGTCCTCTTCTTAGCCATTCAGGTCTCACAGTGTAAACACCAAGAACATCAACATCTGGTTCTGCTGTTAAAGCGTCTAAGCCTTCAACTGCTCCAGGAACATTGGGCAACCCCATTTTCGAGGTTCTT
>DATLNW010000061.1:0-3332 GCA_035536575.1 Lysobacterales bacterium | reverse complement strand
TTTGAGGGCCACAAATCCACGGGTCAAATGGCCTTGGGAAATTGAGAAAATTGCAGCTTCTGATTTATCAAGAATATCTTTTACTTCATTGCCATCATTGTATCCAAGTTCTGAAATCTCATTTCCAGCTTTGATTAATCTCCTTTTAGTAGCATCCTCTTTGGTAATCTTTGCATACGTTTCTACATTGGCAGCTGTCGGAACCATCTCAACCAATTCCGTGAGATAGGATGTGTCAACTTTTTTCAAGAGTTTACTTTTTTTGAGCTGCCCGGTAAGTGTAAGAAGATCAATAGGCTTACGCTCTTCATAAAGAACAAGCATGGCGCCATAAATTATTCCATTTAAGTCACTGTAGAAATCAGTCGTCTTCAATATCTCAGTAACACCTATAATTGCATCTTTATCAATAAGTATTGATCCGAGGACCGATCTTTCAGCACTTTCATTATGAGGGAGAGTTTTAATAGCCATAAATGAAAACTCGAAATCCGAATATCGAAATTCGAAGCAATGTCAAAACATATAATACAAAAAATCAAAAAGTTTTTGAGAATTATTATTTTAAAAATTTGAATTTGTTTCGCATTTCGAATTTCGTGCTTCGAATTTACTCCAAAATAACGGTCTCTACTTCTGCGGGCAATTTATCAATAGTTGATGCGTATTTGGGAAGGCGCTTTACGTTTTCCGAACCAAACGTTTTAGCAACATCTGCTGCTTTTTCTCCATAAAAAATAATGACATTAGTAACAAGAGATGTTAAAGATGACGTTTCGGAAGCACCATCGCACTTAACCACCAGAATATTTGCCTCTTTTAATTTCTGGTGCGCTTTCTCAAGTGCGGCTGCTTTCCCCATTAACAAACTCACCGAATCTACAGTTAGGTTGTATACTAAATCATCATCGTATTTGGCTGCAGAGATTTTTATTCCGCCTGTTTCGTATTCACCCGGACCTTCTATTACTACCTCTGCTCCATTTGTGTTTACGGAATTATCTGAGGTTGAAAAAATTAACGCAGCATTTGCTTCTGCCTTATCCTGCGGATCAACTGACAAAACAGCATTTTTGCCTTTTATTCGTAGTGAATTTTTGGGAAGCAGAGCAATCTCCATGCAAATAATACTAACACAGTCAAGCTATTCTTGACAATAGATAATTTATGTCGTATCATCAAGTCCCTTATGAAAGCAGAAAAAGTTGTATTGTCTTTTGTCGCGGTTTTGGTGGGTCTTATAGCAGCAGGGGCTGCGTTTTATCTCTATCAGGCAACACGAACCCTTCCTGCCTCCCAAACCAAACCGCTGACAATTGCCCCAAGTCCGACACCTGCTCCCCTTTCTGATGAGGGTCATTTGCTAACAATCGACAGTCCCAAGGATGAAGCTGTTTTTGACAAAAAACTAATTACAATTTCCGGAAAGACGGTAAGCGGTGCAACTCTTGTGGTCTCAACTGAGGATAATGATGAAGTTGTAAAACCCGCTGCCAATGGTACTTTCACCTTGACCCAAACGATTCCCGATGGAACAAGCATACTTCAAGTCTCAGCCGTATTTCCTGATGGGACGGAAAAGAAAGTTACAAGAACCGTGACATTTTCAACAGAAAGTTTCTAAAAAAAATGAAAATGAAAAAGCAAAAATACATATCAAAAATCAAAAATATTTTATATTTAATTTGTATATTTAATATTTTATCTTTAATCTTTAATATTTCTGTTGCAACAGCCCAAACCATAACACCCAAACCTTCGGTAATCTCTCCAACAGTGAGTGAAAAATTGAATGAGAAGCTGAACACACAAATAAACCAATTAAAAGACAAGATTGCGTCCCGTGTTACCGAGCTAAAACTGGTTGAGAAAAGAGGCGCAACAGGCGTTGTATCTGAGGTAACGACAAACAAGATCACTCTTACCGATCTTAATGGAAATGTCAAACTAATTGATATTGATGAAATAACCAAATTTTCCTCAAGCTCCGCCAAGGGCACATTCGGACTTTCAGATCTGACAAAAGGAACCAAGATCAATGTACTAGGACTTTACAACAAACAATCCAAAAGGATTCTTGCAAGATTCATAAGAACTGCAGTAAATCCGGTATTTTTATCAGGCACTATTTCTGAAATTGATAGTAATAATCTCACTATCACAGTAATTTCGGATAATAAAAAAAGTACCAAGGTTGACATCGGAAGTACAACAAAGCTTTCATCCCACACTCAAGACGGAGGCTTGGTAAAAATACTTTTTCCAAAATTAAGTGTTGGGGAACGGATTACCACTGTCGGATTTCCTGACAAAGTAGACACGGCGCTTCTCGTTGCCTCAAGAGTTGTGGTTCTCCCGGATGTTCCAAAAGATCCCACTGTCAGCTTCGCTCCTTCTCCAACAGCAGCACCAACTACTTCAGTTCTCCGCCGTGCTACAGTGGCACCGGTTGTGACCTCAAGCGTGAGAAGAGTATCTCCAACCATAACCCGCTAATGAACACCCGGCTAACCAATCTGAGGTCTCTGATGAAAAAACAGAAACTCGACGCTGTTTTAATCACCTCAGTTTCAAATATAATTTATATTACTGAATACAATGGCTTTTCTCCGCTGGAACGTGAGGCCTACCTGTTGGTAACGAAAGAAAAGGCGTTTCTTATAGTCAGTGCCCTACACATTGAAGAGGCCAAAAAAGAAATAAAAAATGTATCTGTACTTGAGAGAACTGCAAATCACCCATTTAAAGAAATTATTAAATATTTAGTAAAGAAATCTAAAATTAAAATTTGTGGATTTGAAAGCGAAAGCCTCACTTATGCAGAATATAATTTCATCTCACCTCTTTTCGCAAAATTTCAATCAACAGAGCTTTCAGATCTTAGACTAATAAAAACTTCAAAGGAAATTAATGCAATAATAAAAGCCTGCAAATTGGGAGATGAGGCTTATTCTCAAATTCTTAAGAAAGTGAGAATAGGAATGACGGAGAAAGAGATATCATTGGAACTGGAGTGGCTTATACGAAAAGCCGGTAATGATATTTCTTTTCCACCCGTGGTTGCATTTGAAGAACATGCAGCTGTACCCCACCACAACGCTGGTAATAGAAAGTTGAAAAATAACAATCTTGTTCTTTTGGATTTCGGTGTTAAAGCCGGGAACTATTGTTCTGACATGACCAGGGTATTTTTCTTTGGAGAAGCAACTGAAGAACAAAAAAAAGTACATGAGACTACAGTTGAGGCTCAGCAAAAAGCTATAAACTATATAGAAGATATGCTTGCCCAAAAGAAAAATGTAATATCCACGACGGTTGATGCAACTGCGAGA
>DATLNW010000060.1:0-6220 GCA_035536575.1 Lysobacterales bacterium | reverse complement strand
TCGAATCGATTAGATGCAAGCGCAATCTTAATTTTACGTTTTGTTAATATATCAATAAGTTTAAAAAATCCATCAAAAAGCGTAAGTTTATTTTCAAGTAATTTTGCAAATATTTCCCTTTTTTTATTTCTAAATGTGTCTAGGTCTTCATTTATCCCATGCTCTTCCATTAAATCTGTATAGGTGCTTGCAGCATTGCCAACAATATGAACGAGGCCTGTATCATACAATTGAGGCGTTTTTCCATACTCTGACAGCACTTTAATGAGAGATTGTGATTCAAGTGGTTCTGTATCAACAATTAATCCATCCATGTCGAAAATAACGGCTTTTATTTTATTCATAACATATATTCCATTCCAAGGAGTTTGAATAATTCATTAAAACCAGTTAATAATTCCTTTTCTCCATTTTCTTTAAAAAACGCAATCGTGTGGTAATTAATAGCTGCTGGTAGGTGAGGTTTGGAAATTAATCGCGGTCTTGGCTCAATTGTAAATGCGGTTCCTGGTTTGATAACTAATGATTCAACATTATTTATGTAATAGCGTTTTTTAGCAATCATATCTTTTGTTGTTGTCCAATCATTCATGCCATTTGATAAGATTTTTTTCTCCTCAGCAGTCCATTCTTCGTAAGCTGCTGGGATGCTATGTCCAATATTTATATCTGCTTTATCGTTGATAGCTATGGCATCGTTAGTCATTCCATTTTTGTGCATTTGCTGGGTAGTAAAACTAGTTATATCATATATTTTCATTCCAATTTGTGCGTAATTAAAAGTATCTGTATCTATTTTTAAGCAAAACTTTAATAAGTCTTTTATCTCTGGGTTATTTCCAAAATACATAGTCAGGGCAAAGTCACCGATCATTCCCGTTTCCTTATCAACAGGGGACGCATAACAAAAAATTATACCGTTTTGTTTATTCATAAAAATATCATCGCGTGCCCACGATGATTCCCATCTGGCATTTTTATAGTCAAATCTTTCAACCTGATCTTCATCAGCAAATAATACAATCATTCCGTGAGGAGGCGGGAGATACCAACCATCTGGGAAGATGTTTATATTTTTCCGCATCTCAGAAAGCCATTCATCGCGAAGCATGACTTCTGAGATTGATTCATTTGACGCCAGAAGTTTTTTGAGGACTTTATACAGAGAATCCGCAGCAATATTTCTTGTCTGTTTACAGATTTCAAGTTTGTCTATTTTGCTCATAAAATTACTTTTGCTTTTTGGAGATTCTTTTTTATTCTTTCTTCAATCGGGTAATCGTATGCTTTGAATTTTTGGCCGGTTAGTTTTTCGTATACTCCGATATATCTTTGTGACAATTGAACTATCAGGTCTTTGGGAAGTTTGGGTGGTGGACCGTCTCCCCGGTAACCTTTCTTGGCATACCAAATACGCAAAAATTCTTTATCATAATATTCAGGCTCCAGTCCTTTTTCAAATCGCTGTCTATAATTACTCCCGACCCAGAATCTCGATGAGTCAGGCGTGTGGATCTCATCTATTAAAATTAGTTTTCCGTTAAACAACGCAAACTCATATTTAGTATCCACAAGTATCAAGCCTTTTTTAAGGCACCACTTGCTACCGAAATCAAAAAGCTTCAGAGCTGTCTGTTCCATTTGCTCATATAGTTTTTTATCAACAAGTTTGTTTTTCAAAATTTCATCTCTAGTTAGCATCTCGTCATGTATCTTGCTTCCTATTTCAGGATGAGTAGTAGGAGTTATGATTGGTTTTTTTAGCTTTTGATTTTTTTTAAGTTCTTCAGGAAATTTCATTCCATAAATCTCCCTTCTTCCCTGTGAGTAGTTGTACCAAAGCCCTGTTTTGGAGACGCCTGAAATATATCCTCTTACTACCATTTCAACACGTAGTATTTCACAATTTTTGGTGATCATTACATTGGGGTCTGGGACTGATATCATGTGGTTTGGGATAATATGTTTGGTTTTTTCAAACCAAAACTCGGAAAGAAGATTGAGAACTGTTCCCTTGAAAGGCACAAGCCCGAGGAATACATCAAATGATGTGTGCCGGTCTGTTGTTATGAGTATCCGTTTATTATCCTTAAAATATATATCCCGGACTTTTCCCTGGTATTTTTTTCCGAGATTGGGGAGGTCAATTGTTTTTAATATTTGTGGCAGGGAATTAAGAATCGTTTTTGATGAAATCATTTATTATCTTCAAGATATTTTTTGTAACCAAGTTTTTCCACTTTTTCGGCTTTTTGTAATATCTGGCTCTCCAGATCTTTCTGATACTTATCGACTTTTTCCTGGACATTCTTATCACTTGTGCCGACAATTCGTGCAGCCAAAAGCCCTGCATTTTTTGCTCCATCGATACTCACTGTTGCAACTGGAATTCCTGGGGGCATTTGTGACATAGACAAAAGAGAGTCAAGACCATCAAGACTCTTTAACTTCCTGGGAACACCAATCACAGGCAGAGGAGTATATGAGGCTGTCATTCCGGGCAGATGGGCTGATCCACCCGTGCAGGCAATGATTACTTTCAATCCCTTGCCTACAGCCGCTTGAGCGTACTCGCGCATACGGTCTGGGGTGCGGTGAGCTGAGACGATTGTCACTTCGTGGGGAATTCCCAATTCTTCCAATACTTTCATGGCTTCGGTCATGAGGGGAAGATCTGAATCAGATCCCGTGATGATGCCGACTAGTGGTTTCATATTTGTATTATATATTAAATATCAAATATTAAAAAGTAAAAACACAAATTAAAAAATATTTATCTTTTTATCTATATTTTTGATCTTTGATTTTTGATGTTTTATTTCAGGTGCTAAATACTAATTAACCTTCGGGCTTTTTCTGCTTTACTCAAACATTCCTCAATAGAGCTTCCTACCACTGTGATGTGTCCCATTTTCCTTTCAGGCTTCGTTTCAAGTTTACCATAAATATGAACCGTTACGCCAGGTATTTTTTCGGCTTTATCAATTCCAAGAGGTGCCGCCTTTCCGGTTCTGTCACCCAAGATATTAATCATAACAGCTGCAGGTGTAGTTGTTTCGGTTGACCCAAGCGGCATCCCCGTGATGGCTCTGATGTGTTGTTCAAACTGTGATGTTTTATTGGTTTCAATAGTATGATGGCCGGAGTTATGAACTCTTGGTGCAATTTCATTTATAAGAACTTTTCCATCGTTTGTCAAAAACATCTCTATTCCAAAAACCCCGGCACCCTTAAGATGTTTCATAACGTTTGTGGCAAGTTTTTCTGCGTCTTTAGCTACCTGCTTGTCAACAGGGGCCGGGGAAAGAAGATAATGCAAGATATTGTTTTTGTGAATTGTCTCCACAACAGGATATGTCATAATTTCTCCAGCTGTGCTTCTCGCTACAATAACAGCCAGTTCTTTAACAAATGGTACAAATTTTTCCACGTACAACAGTCTTGCCCGAAGTTTCTCAATCGCCTGGTCAATCTGGGTTTTGTTTTTAATTATAGCATTCCCCCGGCCATCATATGCATCAAAACGCGCTTTAAGTAGAATTGGATAACCAAATTTCTCTCCGGCATTTAAGATATCATTTTTATTCTTAACCTCTACAAAGTCGCCAACAGGAATTTTATTCTTTTTAAGAAATATTTTTTGTTCAAGTTTATCTCTAATTATTTCAAGAGTTTTGGCTGAGGGATTTATCGTAACGCCTTTTTTCTCAAGTTCTTTTAATATGTCTGAATTGGCAAGCTCAATCTCAAAAGTTAAAAAATCTGAAATATCTCCAAGTCTCCGGATTGCTTTTTCGTCTTTGAAATCAGCTGTAATCTCCTTATCAGCTATTTTTCCTGCTGGAGAATTTGGAGTTGGGTCTATGATGTTTACGGAAAAGCCCAGATTTTTCGCAGGAACTGTCAGCATTCTACCTAGTTGCCCGCCTCCAACAATGCCGATTCTTTTTTTCATTTATCTTTTCGAGATGATTTAATTTCTGCTATTGCTTTTTCAGTCAATTCCACGCTCAGTCCGATATAGCTTTCAGGAGTTAACTTCTTTAATTCGGTTTTTATTTTTTCATCGATTAATAATCCCTCAACCCATTCACTCCATTTCTCGGGATTTAATGTCCCTCCTCTTGTAAGAGAAGAAATCAATGAGTAAGGATCGGCAATTCCTGTTTTTCTTAATAATGTTTGTACTCCCTCTCCAAGTATTGACCAATCGGAATTTAGCGCTTTATCTATCTGATCTTTATTTGGTTCAACTCTTAATAAGCCTTGGGAAGTACTTTTATATCCGATCAATGAATTTCCCAGGAAAGTTCCCATTTCACGAAGAACCGTACTGTCTGACAAATCGCGTTGGAGTCTTGAGATTGGGAGTTTGCGAACAAAATAATCACCCATAGAATTGGCAATTCCCAGCCTTCCTTCGCTATTTTCAAAATCTATTGGATTTACCTTTTGTGGCATTGTTGATGAGCCGACTTCTCCTTTTACGGCAGCTTGTATGAACCAATGATCGCTGATATATCGCCACATATCCTGATCAAAATCAATGATAATTCCATTGAGCCGTTGATAGATCTGAATAATTTCTACAATATCCTCAGTCGGATTAATTTGGGTTGTATTTAAGTTTGGTTCAAGTCCAAGCGACGTCACGAAATCCTCTGAAAAATTTATCCAATCTATTTCCGGGTATGTATATTGCAAAGCATTGAAATTACCAACTGCTCCGGTGAGTTTGCCTGATAGCCTGAATGACTGAAGTTTTATTAGCTGCTTATTAAGCCGTGTTGCAAAGACTGCAAATTCCTTTCCAACAGTGGTTGGTATAGCGGCCTGACCATGAGTTCGGGCAAGCATTGGTAAAGATTTAAATCTCTCTGCTCTGTCCATAAGTTGCTCAATAAGAACAATAAGAATGGGAATTAAAATTTCATTTGTCGCAACTTTTAATTGCAGTCGGTAGGAAAGATTGTTAACATCCTCAGATGTTAAGCCGAAGTGAATCTTCTCTAGTTGGTCTTTAAGAGTTGTTTGTTCGAGTTTTACCCGGAGCATTCTTTCAACTGCTTTAACGTCGTGTCTTGTTTCTTTTTCAATTTCTTTTACTTTCTCAATGTCATCATCTGTTATCTTTCCATCTGCAATTTCGCTTAATAATTTTGTTTCATCGTTCTTAAATTTCCGGGTAGCACCGGCAACGGACAAAGCAAGCAAATATTTTGCCTCAATTATAATGCGGTTTTTTATTAATCCATATTCAGAAATTATGGGGGCCAGTTCTTCGACTCTTGATCGATATCTTCCATCAAGTGATGATACTGCGGTTAGTTCTGAAAGTATTGATGTATGTTTTGACATAAATTAGCTAATTATAGAATCCAGTTTGTTTAATTTTACAGCTTCTTTTATTTCCATAGCAATCCGTCTGCCAACATTTACCGGTTCTCCGAATAAATATCCGCTATAAGGAGTTGCGGTTATTCCCGGAGAGCCGGGGAATCTTGGTGAAACATCAATGACGACAATATCTTTTTTTGGGGGCCCGGGGATGATAAAAGATTGTAGAGCAAATGGTCCAATTATGCCGGGATCTTCAAGCTTCTTGCAAGCTGATACAAATCTTTCTCCCATATCAAATGCCTGTTCAAGCATTGATTCCAGAACTGTGACAGCAGTGTGGCTTGCTTCCTCATAAGAAATAGTAACTTTTTTCAGTAATTCTTCCTGATAATTAAGAGGAAGCTTGGTTATTCCATCAAAATTTGTCTGGCGTCTGGTATCTGTTCCGAGAAGCTCCAATCGGTTCGAAAGAGGGGAATAGAAGAAATTAAAATTAACCTGAACGCCTACAATAAATTCCTCAATTACGGCTTTTTTGAGTAGGTCTTCGGTAATAATTCCAAGATATAATTTTTGCTCAGTTTGCCTTTGGTAGTCCTCGTAACTGTCAACTATAAAAAATGCCCTTTCAAAACCGCGCTCTTTCTCAAGAACTTTGACAAGACATACTCTGTCAATTTTTTTCGGGTCCTTAAATTGTTTTGGGTAGCGTATTTTGGCAGTATCCAAAAGATCATATTGATTAGGCTTAGCCCCTCTCTCCTCAATTCTTAATAATTTTTTATTTCCAAACATCGGAACAGAAAATTTGTTTTCAATAGCCCCATAGTCGTTTATATAAACTTCAAAAGAACGGTTGGGGATAAATATGGCATTTCTG
>DATLNW010000059.1:0-7154 GCA_035536575.1 Lysobacterales bacterium | reverse complement strand
CCCCTCCCCATTTATAGAGTGGATGGCCCCAGACTTGTCTCCCGAAATGCGCTGCCGGACCATCAGGCAGGCCCGAAACAAATTCCATCTCTCCGCCTCTTTTCAATTGAAATATATTTTGATGCGCCCAAACGAGCGGGCTATTTATAGATAGATAATATGGCAAATCCCCAATTAATTTAATGTTCAGCTTTTTTGCTTTGTCTCTTAGTTTTTCGTATTCTTTGTGCAATTGATACTGCAGTAGGACATGCTGATCAATTTCTCGTCTAAATAATTTTGAAAACTTATTAAGCGCTGCTTTTTCTCTGTCCCGTAAATCAGTTTCCCATCTCCTCCAATCATCGGTGCCGAAATGATCAGTAAGCGCGCAAAAAAGCGCATAGTCATAAATCCAATCTTTATTTTCATGAATAAACTTTTCTAAATCCGAAGCACGAAATTCGAAATTCGAAGCAATTTTCGAAATTTCAAAATCAAAATTTTCAAATCGTTTTATGTTTATGTCATTTGTTTTTTGAATTTGTTTCGAGTTTCGATATTCTAATTTCGGATTTACACTACTTAAGTACTTGGGGTCCAACCCTATCCCATATCCTTTATAGGGAGACGGAACGCGTTTTATTGCGGAGTCTTTTTCGAGCTGCGTCTGATGAAGTGGAAGCATTTGCCATGCAGTTTGGCCTGTTCTGTGGAGCCAATCAAGAAATGCCATACCTGTCTCAAAAGTATCTTGATCTTCTTTTTTTGAGTGCAAACTTGAAAGCGCTGAAAGCGGCACAAGCGTCCCTATTATTTTTTTACTTGATAAAACCACAAAACAATTATAGCAGGATTAAGAGCTGTCTGAAGAATGCTATTTGTTTTCAATCTCAACGTTCATACCGCTCGCATAGTAAGGTCTTCCACTTTCATCTATCACTTTTACCATGTCCGTATCCCTTTCCATTTGTCCATCCGATGGAGAATCTGAAGAGCCAGCTCCAGTTCCACTTAATACCATTTGGAATTCCTCATCGCGCTTTTCATAGCCACCAATCTCTTCCTTACTAATGGGTACTAGTTTATTCACTTTATTCCCATCTAATTCTATCCGTGTTACCAACTTGGATAGTTTGCTTAAATCTAAAACATTTACAGGTATAGTTTGCTCTTCAATTTCCACTACTGCTCCAGGTGCTTCCTGAACTTGAGCGGAAACTGTTTCTACGCGCCTGTTACTTCCCGTTGCATATCCTAATCCTGCCACCACTACGCTTCCAACCACACCAGTCGCAACAGCTTCCGACCATCTCCTACCCCGACTACGAACTCGGGGAGGTTTTCTTTTTCGAGTTGGGACAATTTCTGCAGGCTTTGGGTGACTTACTCTTCTGGAATCAATTATTATATCAGCTTTTGATCCTATATGATCTTCGCGTCTTGTGGGAATTGGTAATTCGCTTGGGTAAATATCTGTGGGTATGTTAGGGGGAAGTACTCTTCTGGAATCTATTCGTGGTATTGATCTGCCATCCAAAGGTGCTATATTTCTACTAGGTACGTTCGGAGTAGGAACAAAATCTGGACCAACTGATCTTAAATGTCTTCCTCTTTTTCCTTCAATGCTCATATTTTTGTCGCTTCACGCGACTTATAGTAGTCTACCAGAAATAGTGGGATATGTCAACCCAATTTAGCTAATCAAAAAGTTAATACATTCCGCTCAGAAGTAAAAATATACTTATGCCGACCGTAAATACAGCCAGAAAAATACTTGTTTTTATAATTCCCCGTATATATAAAGGTGCATTAAGCCCCATGTGCTTGGTGGTTACATGTAGTGAGTGATATAGATAAAGCCAATTGTAGCAGGCAATAGCAATCGCAAGCGTTAGATACAATATGATTACGGCTTGCTTGAAGCCATTTTCCTGCAAAAATTGTGTAATTACTGAACTATTCATATTACTGCCTTTGGAATAATACCATTTCTACTTCTCATCCAAATCATTTCTTCAGCTTCATGTCTTCTTCCCCCCATCAGCTTCTTAATCAAAAATTTCCCTACATCATCACAATTTTTTATATCTTGAAGAACAAATTCTTCCTGATGAGTCGGCCGGTCAAAAGTAATTGTCAAATCACCCATATCTATAAGCTCATGAAAAAAACCTTTCGAGCTCAGGTCAACCTCCGTGCAATTCACCTTGTCAAGAAATATATCGTTCACAACGTGGGAAAAAAGCGGAGTATACATCACTTCAAGAATTTTTCTGCTAGTCAGAACATAAATATGAAAGTACCAATAAACCAGTGAATATACGCTGGCACTTATACCAATACTCAGAAGAAGCAGTATGGAAAGGATCAACAGCGGAGGCGAGAACAGAGCCTGTGTGAATAAAAAAACGGCAATAAAGCCTAGGAGTAAGATGACAGTCCAGGTAAGAAAAAGAGGTGAAATGAGTGTGAAAACATGTCTACGGATTACCAACAACAACTCTTCCCCTTCCCAATCGAGAAATGTGCTCCAATCCCCCTTTATGACCATGCCATCTTTCATTTTTAACCTCCTATTTTTTAGATAAGTTCAGTTTGGCTGGTCAGAGCATGAATTTAACCTAATTGTACACCTCCTACATATAGTGTCAAGAGGATCAAATATAACTAAATATATAGCAATAGCGCATTGCACCCCGGGTAACCTAGAGATCTTCCAGGACATAGTAATCCTACCGTCATTCTGTTAAAATAGGCTGCTGCTCAGAAATTTTATCATGAGAGAAAATACACCAACTGGAAGACTATGGGAATCCAAAAAATCCCTTGCGCTTAAAGAATTCATGAAGATGGATGATCTTGACGAGGCAAAAGCTGCAATTGTAAATGTATTCACAAACAGACTATCAAACCCTCCCCGAGGTGAAAGGAGATTTTCCCAGGAAGAAATAGACGCTCAGGCCCAGTACGTTGCTCATAGATTTGACTATGCAGCTCAAAAACATGAAGGGAAAAAACGGTTAACTGGTGAAGCGTACATGTTTCACCCCGCAACAGTCACCTTTATGACTTTATCTGACCCGCATATCCCGATTAATAAATTGCTAGAGGCTGGAGACACTACCTTATGCCATGATATTTTGGAAGATACGCATACTCTTCCCCGCGAACTTAGAGATGAAATAGGACCTGATGCGACTAGAAATGTTATATTGTTAAGTAAAAATATGAAGGCATTTGATAATTCCCCCGAAACACTACAGCGTGAACTTCAGGGAATTGGGGAAAATCCCACAACTGATGAAATAGAACTACGCAAATGGGCAAAAAGAAAAGATGGCACTAAGCGTGAGAAAATACAATTTCATATGGATGAACTTATTAAAGCTCCCAGTCTTGTAATACGGGCTCGTGTTTATGACAGGCTGCACAATCTAAATACATTACCACCAATTTACGATCCTAATCGCTCACCGGAAGACCAGGATAAAGTTGATAAAATATGGAGTGAGATTTTTCCGGAAACCAAAGAGTTTATTCGTCCCTTGGCAATCAGCCTGGGAGCTACGGGTTTTGCTTTAGCCATGGAGCTAAGAAACGCCTATAGAGAGAAAAAACGCCAGCAGTGAACTAGAAAACTTTTTAATAATCTGCT
The DNA here is from genome assembly GCA_035536575.1 of Lysobacterales bacterium. Taxonomy (GTDB): domain Bacteria; phylum Patescibacteriota; class Microgenomatia; order Levybacterales; family UBA12049; genus DATLDE01. The sequence continues at coordinate 3,517 of DATLNW010000059.1, read as the reverse complement.
AGACTGGTTTTACCTGCCTATGCGATTTATTAAAAATTATGATACTCTTGCGACAAATGAAAACCGCAAAGTAGTACTTGAACTTATAGAATCCGCTTTCTCAGCGATCCAACCAAAGGAAGTCTTCAAAAACCACTTCTCCCTCACTGGAAATATATTGAAAATTCAGGATAAAGAATTTGACCTGACTGATTTTGAAAAAATAACCCTCGTGGGATTTGGCAAAGGATCTGCTGAAATGTGCAGGATCATCGAGACTGCACTTGGTGACAGACTTGATGCAGGATATGATATTGATGTAATTGATGAAGCGCCTTTTACCAAAGTTCAATACACCAAGGGCACCCATCCACTCCCCTCTGAGGAAAATATAGAATACACAAAAAGCGTATTGGAACACTTGGAAGGAACCGGCGAAAAAGACCTTGTAATTGGTGTAGTCTGTGGGGGTGGTTCTGTTCTGTTTGAGGCTCCTTACAAAATAGATCTCAAAAAACTTACCGAGGTAAATGATGCTCTTCTCAAATCTGGGGCCACAATTTCTGAGATGAATGTTATCCGAAGGCACCTGTCCCGCGTTAAAGGCGGCGGCCTTGCCAAAATTCTTTATCCGGCGACCTTTGCCAATCTCATATTCTCAGACGTTCCCGGCAATGATTTATCAGTAATTGCCTCAGGACCAACTGTCAAAGACCATACGACAATGGACGATGTGAGGAACATTCTTGAAAAATACAAAATAAGTGAAAAGGCACCAACTACACACGAAGATTTTACCGAAACACCAACTGATGACAAGTATTTTGAAAAAGTTCACAATATTCTGATGCTTAGCAATCACACGGCTCTTTCTGCCATGGAGAAAAAAGCGCGCGAACTTGGAAAAAAATCATTTGTTCTGACAGATGCTCTGCAGGGGGACGCCCGTGAATTGGGTAAAAAATTAATTGACCAAACGCCAAGCGGTCAAATTCTTCTGGCAGCAGGTGAATCAACCATAAAAATTACAGGCTCAGGCAAGGGCGGGCGCAATCAGGCACTTGTCTTATGCTCACTTCCCTACCTCAAAGACGGAACTATTATTGCAAGCTTTGACTCCGACGGTTGGGATTTTTATGAACTGGCAGGAGCAGTTGCAGACGGGGACACTTTGGGGAAAATAACTGAAAAAGGTATTGACGTCAACAAGTTTTTAGATAATGATAATAGTTACGGATTCTTTGAAAAAACCGGCGATGGAATTCTCACCGGGAAGCTGGAATCAAATGTTTCTGACCTTTTCATTGTTTACAGAAGTTAATTTGACTAACGAGCAGTATTAAAAATTAAATAGTAAATATTAAAAATACAAATTAAAAATAAAATATTTGATCTTTAATATGTGTTTTTGATTTTTTAATTTGATATTTGATTTTGGCAATGATTTAGTAAATATTTTATTTATATGCTAACCGAATTATCCAAAGAAAAATTGCAGGAATTGAAACTGAAGGCAAATGAAGCACGCCAGCTTCTGATTGGCGCGCTTGACGCCGCACGCGAAAATTCAGGGGCAGGACACACCGGCGGCCCTTTGGGAATGGCTGATATTTTCACTGCCATGTACTTTCACGTCTTAAATCACAATCCCCAAGATCCTGACTGGGAAGATCGGGATAGGCTTATTCTTTCAAATGGCCATATCTGCCCTATCAGATATGTATCAATGGCTCAATCAGGGTATTTTCCGGTTGAGGAACTCAAGACTTTAAGGAAATTTGAAACCCGACTTCAAGGTCATCCACACCGTGGAGTACTCCCAGGAGTTGAGACAACTTCAGGCCCGTTGGGTGAAGGACTTTCACAAGGTATTGGTGTCGCACTCGCCGGAAAGCTCGATAAGAAAAATTTCATAACTTATGTCCTGACATCAGATGGCGAGCATCAGGAAGGAAATATCTGGGAAGCTGCGATGTTTGCCGGTAAATTAAAACTCAACAATTTTATTCAGGTAATTGATTACAACAACATGCAAATTGATGGAAATGTTGAGGATATTATGCCGCTTGAGCCATTCCGCGCAAAATACGAAGCGTTCAATTGGCATGCAATTGACGTTGACGGAAATGATATAAAAGCTTTTGTTGATGCGGTAAAAGAAGCACAAGCAGTAAAGGACAAACCTGTTATCATAATTGCTCACACTGTTCCGGGGAAAGGCATAAGTTTTATGGAAAACAATTACAAATGGCACGGAATGCCGCCTGATCTGAAAGATGTTGAAGGCGCCCCGCCAAAGGGCGAACAGGTAAAAAAAGCGATGGAGGAACTAAAAGCCGAGGGAGAAAGAATTATGAATCAGGAATCATGAATCATGAATTAAGGCAAGGGCGGGTGGCGCGCGGAGAGGGACTCCCATCGAGCGCCTGCAATGAACGGAGCGAGTGAAGCCGTCGGATGGGAGAGGAGCGCGACAGGACCCGCCTGGCTGAAAGAAAGAGTACAAAATTATGTTAAATCCTAATTTAAAATTAAATCCAAAATTGTTTGATGAAGATGTTGAGAAGGACGCGACTCGTATCGGATTTGGAAAAGGACTTCTTAAGCTTGGCGAAGCAGATCCCAACGTCGTGGCACTTTGCGCTGATCTGACCGAGTCGACCAACGCGCATCTTTTTGCTGAGAAATTTCCTGAGAGATTTTTTGAAATGGGAGTTGCCGAGCAAAACATGGCAGCAGTTGCGGCAGGCCTTGGAGTAAGTGGAAAAGTAGCATTCATCTCCTCATACGCTACTTTCTCCCCTGGTAAGAATTGGGAGACCATCAGAACGACCATTGTCTATAATAAGGCCAATGTAAAAATAGCCGGACACCATGCAGGTGTTATGACAGGACCCGACGGCTCAACCCATCAGGCAACTGAGGATATTGCCATAACGCGCTGCTGGCCTGATATAGAAGTCTATGTACCGTGCGACAGCATAGAGGGAGAAAAGGCGACGATTGCCGCCGGACAAATAAAGACTCCGGTCTATCTTCGCTATTCGCGTGACAAAACACCGATCATTACAACTCCTGATACTCCTTTCACGCCTGGTAAAATGTTTGATTTTTGGGTATCCGAAAATCCTCAGGCTACTATCTTTGCAACCGGATATATCCTTTATTACGCGCTGGTTGCTGCCCGAGAACTGGAAAATGAAGGAATAAATACAACCGTTGTGAATGCGTCAACTATTAAGCCATTGGACATAGAAGGTATACTAAATTACACCAATCAAACAGGCGCAATCGTGACAGCTGAGGATCATCAGGTGATGGGTGGTATGGGAAGTGCGATTGCTGAGGCGCTTGCTGCGCATAATCCCCTCCCCATTGAATTTATCGGACTTCAAAATACCTTTGCCGAAACAGGAACTCCCGCAGATCTTATTAAAAAATACGGCATGGACACAAATGCAATCAAAGAAGCAGTCAAGAGAGTGATAAAAAGAAAGGGTTAAGGGTAAAGCGTTAAGGGGGAAGTAAAAGTCTTTAC
>DATLNW010000058.1:0-17832 GCA_035536575.1 Lysobacterales bacterium | reverse complement strand
TCCTCCTCCACGGTCTGGGCAAAGGTGGAGACAGTGCCAGCCCAGGCAGCGGAGGAAATGCTAATCCCCAAAGACCACAGCGTACTGTTCAAATTGAAGTATTCAATACTCAGAACCAACTGGTTCTCTCCAAAACAGGACAAGTTAGCTTGGATAACGCACTTGGAAATTTTAAGGGGATAATTGACTTGGGTCCAACATTTCCAACAGGGATTTATTCAGTTAAAGTAAAATCAGATCAATTCTTAAAATCCCTTGTACCGGGAATCCAGAATATCACAACGGGATCAACCAATTTATTAACTCAAACTACACTTGTAACAGGTGATATTAATAATGATAACAAAATGGATATTCTTGATTACAATACTCTGATAGATTGCTACAGTGATATTACGCCTGCCAGGAATTGCTCAGATCCTGCTAAAAAGACAAGCGCTGATATCACAGATGACGGAGGAGTTAATCAATTTGACTACAACCTCTTCCTCCGCGAATTGACCAACAGAGCGGGAGAGTAAACAAAAACTCCTCATTATTTAAATGATGAATATTCTGCAAGGGGTCCTTCTTGACAAGCCTTGGGGGCATCTGTTGTACTATATAATATGCGCTTCCTAATTCCCAGGAATAAACTTCGTCTGGTTGTAGGAGGAGGCCTTATTCTTGTTTCAGGCCTTTTACTCGCAGTATTTGCTACTCAAAAACAGCAAGATATCAGGCAAAGGGCTTCAGAACCAGTTTCAACAACAACGACCGTTCCCTCTGTCTGGCCATTGGGGCGGGCAACCGCAGTAAATGCCGATCCAAACGTAGACTGCAGACTTGGAGACTCAAGCTTTCCAACCTCAGGGTGCTACAAAGTCACGATTAATAACTGTCCTTATGCAGGAGAGGTCATTGCTACGGTCCGGGTCTCAACTCCTCCTCAGCCAAAAGGCACAATTATGTTCACTGTGGGAGGAGGTGGAGATGGGTTTTACCACCAGTACGGTGGAACGTCTGCACGCAACTACGTTTTAAAGCCTTTGTTTGAGCAAGGATTTCAGATTGTTGATCCCAAGTTTGATATTCCATGGTTCCCGGGAACAGGAGAAGGGCAGTATGGACTTCGGGGTAAGGCATGCGCGCACGCTACCCTTCTCAACTGGGTTCATGAAAATATCTATGTTTCAAGGGGCTCAAGCGGTGGGTTTTGCGCAACAGGCGCAAGTGGTGGCGCATCAGCATTGGGATTTGATATGACAAGTTACAAAGCAGAAGAAATCCTTGATGGAGTACTTTTTACAGGAGGACCTCCCCTCAACCGCATAGACCATGGCTGTCTTGGTGAGACAGATCCTGCCTGGGCAAGTCAATGCCGTGCTCTTACCACTTGTGTGGCAGATAGGCCGGCATGCGGCTATGATGATGGCCATCGGGCAGCAATTGACAAGACATATGGAACCGGAGTTACAGCCTGTCAAACACGCGATTTATCTTGGTCTCCAACCTGGCAACGGGATAGTATCACAGGGCCTGGCGCGGACCTTCATTACCCAAATACCCCGGTACGCTTCATTTTCGGCGCACGGGATTGTGGTGAGGGAGCATCGGCTCAGGGAAAACTCTACGCAAATGCAATTACCAGCAGTAAAATGGTTACTGTCATACCGGACGTAGGTCATAACGTGCAGAACAGCCCTGAGGGCGGTGCAAGAATAGTATCAGATCTCTCTCAAATGTGCGCAACAGGCAGTCCTTCTCAACCCACTCCCACAACAATACGTCCAACATCTACTCACACCCCAGTGCCTACGCATATACTAACCCCAACTCCAACACGTGTGTCAACCCCCACTCCCACAATCACCCCGACTACTGCCTTGAGTCCACCTGCAACCTTGGTACCCGGCGGTACGAGACTTTCTTTTACTCTCCTTCTTCATGGTTTAGGACGGGGAGGAGATAGTGCCAATCCAAATGGTGTAGGAAATATCAATCCGTTAAGACGCCAGCGACCCCTCATTGTTGAGCTATTTAATAGCAAAAACCAACTTGTGCTCACACGGAATGGCACTATTTCCTATAATCCAACGCCTGGCAACTTTACAGGCATCGTTGATATCGGTAATACTCTTTCAACCGGAGCATACACTGTAAAAGTGAAAACCACCCAATTTCTTAAGTCTTTGGTGCCGGGAATACAGACCATAACACAGGGCACCGTTAATCTATTGCCATCGACTACGCTGGTTAGCGGTGATATAGACAGCAACAACCAAATCAATATCCTTGATTACAATATATTGATAGGCTGCTATTCAGACTTCCTGCCGCCCGTCTCATGTGCAACTGGAAACAAAGAGTTATCTGATCTTCATGATGATGGAAATGTAAATCAATTTGACTACAACCTCTTCCTCCGCGAATTGACAAATATCCAGGGACAGTAAGTTTTGATAACTATTAATATACACCAAATTTTGCTATACTTAGGCTCTTAGATATGCAATTTAAACGAAAAGTCTTACCAAACGGCCTCAGGTTAATCACAGTTCCAATGCCATCTCTGGAAAGTGTCACTGTGATTGTCATGGTCGGAGCAGGCAGCCGTTATGAGAACAAAAAGAACAATGGGATCTCTCATTTTTTTGAACACATGGCATTTAAGGGAACTGAGAAAAGACCAAGTGCCATGGAGATATCAAGTTTGATAGATGGTATGGGTGGGGAATTTAATGCCTTTACAGGCAAGGAAATAACAGGTTATTACATCAAATCAGCTAAAGGAAGAGTTGAGACGCTTCTTGATCTTCTCTCAGACATGCTCCAGAACTCCAAGCTGGATCCAGCCGAAATAGAGAAAGAGCGCGGTGTAATAATGGAGGAAATTAACATGATTGAGGACAATCCAATGCGAAAGCTTGGGGATCTATATGAAGAATTGTTATATGGTGATAGCCCGATGGGATGGGATATAGCAGGACCTAAAGAAAATATCCAGATTATCAGTCAGCAGGATTTCCGTGACTACATGGGGGGTCTCTACAGCGCTGACAATATGACAGTTGTCATTGCAGGTGGGATTGAGTCAGGACCAACAGAGGCTCTGGTTGAGAAGTATTTTTCCGGCATGAAACAATTTGCAACAGGAAAGCCACTGCCACTGGTTGAGAACCAAACTACACCTGCAGTTCTTATAAAGCCCAAAAAGACCGAGCAAATCCATATCGCCTTAGGTGTCCGGACTGTTCCACTAAGCTCACCCAAAAGATATCCTTTGTCTGTTCTGGCTGCTATTCTTGGTGGAGGAATGTCATCACGGCTTTTTCATGAAGTCCGGGAAAAAAGAGGACTTGCTTATTATATCCGCACCAACTCTGACGAATATACAGACGCCGGCACACTTGTCTCAACAGCCGGGATTGACCCCAAAAGGGTAGTTGAGGCAATAGAGGTGATTCTCTCAGAATACAGTAAAGTCGCTCAGGGCAAAATGGAACTATCCGATAAGGAGCTTACAAAAGCAAAGGAATTCCTCAAAGGTCATCTTGTTCTTGGTCTTGAAGACAGCAACTCAGTTGCAGGATTTTATGGACATCAGGAACTCTTGGAGGATAAAGTTGATAATCCGGATGAGATAATGAAGCACCTGGATCAAGTCACAAAAGAAGATGTGGAAGCAGTTGGCCGAGAGTTTTTCACAGAAAAAACTTTAAATCTCGCCTTGATCGGGAATTTCGAAGATAGAGCCAAGCTTGAGTCATTGCTCAAGCTTTGACATTTAACTATTAACAGTTCACAGTTGACCGAGAGGTTTATTTGTAGTTAAATGTTAAGTGTTAATTGTAAATTGTTACGAAGTATGGAAAAAACAGTAGTACTTGTAAAACCTGATGGAGTGCAAAGAGGCTTGATCGGTGAGATAATTCACCGGTTTGAGCGAAAAGGGCTCAAACTTGCCTCAATAAAAATGATCTCCCTTGACGATGCATTATTGGACGAATGGTATGCTCATCACAAGGACAAGCCATTTTTCCCTGGTCTCAAGTCATACATGAAGTCATATCCTATTGTTGCGATGCTTTGGGAGGGTGTTGACAGTGTTGCAACTGTCAGAACCATGATTGGGGTTACCAAAGCACGTGAGGCATCTCCCGGAACAATAAGAGGGGATTTTGCCATGTCCCAGCAGTACAATCTTGTCCATGCATCAGAAGACTCGGAAATTGCAGCAAGAGAAGTAAAGATTATGTTTGACTCCGAAGAAATTTTTGAATGGGATAAAAAAGAAGACGTCCACGTTTACCTCGAAGAAGAGTTACGCTAGTTGGGAGATAGGGGTGATCTGGGACATAGGGGAAATCTTCATTTGTTATTTTTTCTGTAGTCTATCCGTTTTTTGTAAAGCTTTTCGTTAAATCCACCCTCCTTCATGTGTTTCTCACGTAGGGATGCGATTAATTTATCCAGTAAGAAATTTGCTTGATTAATTAGAGTTATCATCATGTTGACAGCTCTTTCAGGATTAGCCGGCAGATCGGGGAAATCAGGGGAATCGGGGAGAGTAGGGTTTTTCCGGATAATCTCCCATATCTTACCTATTTCCCCTATCTCCCTTTTCGTTTTCTCGAGATCCCATGTCTGGATTTTGTTTTGCCTTGCAAAAGCAAGATAGTCATTGAGAAGTTCTTCCAAGCTTCCGCGGGCAACTCCTGACAGCTTGATATATCCACTTAGACTTTGTTGCTTATTTCCTTCGGCGACATTTTGCATACCAGATCTTCCTGATTGGGTCATCTGGTCATTTGTTCTTGAAAAAGGAGAAATATGTTTTTTGCAAAACATTACAGTATAGTCATAAATTGGAACTGTAATTTTGTAAGCAAGTAAGTATTCGTATCCAGCTTTTGGTTTGCCAATCACAATTAAATTATACTATAATTTGGAAAGGAGGGAGTATGAAAAAAAAGTTAAAATTAATACCTAAATTCAAAAATGAAGACGAAGAGCGGGATTTTTGGGCTACTGCTGATACTTCTGAATATTTTGATTGGAATAAGGCTGAAGAGGTTATTTTTCCAAATCTAAATTTTCAACAGAAACCATTTCTCTCAGGCTTCCGGAGAGTCTACTGGCAATGATAAAAGAAATGGCCAATAAGAAAGATGTGCCGTATCAGTCGCTGAAGAAAATTTTTCTGGCTGAGAAAGTTGAAGAAGCGCGTAGAAAAGCAGTTTAGTATTTGAGTGGGATAAAAAAGAAGACGTCCACGTTTACCTCGAAGAAGAGTTGAAGTAAAAATTATGCCGGGTCTTTTGGAAGTCTTCGACTGGGACAAAACCGGCTCCCTCTTTTTTTACCGAGATCAGCATGATGCAATTCTCGTTGACCACGGTGCATATAATGAGGATGCTCATTTGAAATTTCAGGATCTCTGGACATCTGGTCCGGTACTTTCGGAAAAACATTATAAGGTTTTTGGCCATTGCCTCCATACCATTTTAGTTTATTTAATATTGAGTCTTCTTCCTCTCGCAATCTGATAGTTAATTCCGGAGGTATCCCTTCAGCATCGCCTTTTTCCTTTAAAGTATTATAAACACGCATAGCAACCCATGGATTTTCTATATGCTCTGCTGCTGATCTTTCCAGCTTAAAATTAGATGAATAATGCTCGGTGTTCTCTACAATAGCCGCTGCCAAAATTGTGCATCTTCTATGCCGATCTTTAGGTTCGGTCATAGCAAAAAAATCTTGGTAAGGACTATCCGATGCCAATCTGCTTTGATGGTGAAGGGAAGTAAGGGGCAGGCCGTTATTTTCGGCAATTACTGCTGCCAGAAAATTTCTACGTTGTAGCTCCTTCTGGACAATCCTTGAAGAAAATCCTTCGGCAGCAGCAGGCCCCTGGATGATTGCAGACTGAGCCGCAAAGACGGTGTCTAGCTGTGTTCTAGTCGGTAGGTGGCTTTGGATCTCAATTCTAGTCATTAGTATTTTTTAAATGTCGAATCAGCTGAATTTGAATTGGTGACCTCCTCGTTCCCATTCAAAATAAACCCTCACTCTCAATATATTATACAATTTGGATAATTAACAGAGTTTTAGGATATTTATGTATCATATACTAACTTATAATACATTACAAAAATTAGAAGATTCCGGGTTTAACGCGGCCGCCGGCAGCTCTAATCGTATACGCAACCAATTTTAGAAGTGTAGATTTTAATTGTCTTACATCCTCTTCTTTTTTCAAGATTTCAAAAGCCTCTTCATATCCCTGCCCTCTTGCTTCCAAGAAAAATTGCAATCTTGAAACAGTGATTCTTGTAACATGGAGAGTTTGAGCAACATGAGATTGCGGGACTTCTTCTTTTAAAAGAATAATTATTGCCAGTCTTTTTGCAAGCATCACTCTTTCTGTGGGGGTTAGTAGTGATAAGAGAAAATGACGGACAGATTCTTTATTACTCAATTTTGATAAGATCAAATCTAGAGTATCGGAAAGTTCATCCTCAACTTTCTTATCTAGTTTATGTTTGGAGACATGCGGCATGTAATGTATCATATACTAACTTATGATACATTGTCAATATCAGGTAGGGTTCTATTGGTTTTTCTGATAAAATAAGAAAGCCATGCCGTCGTAGCTCAACGGATTAGAGCAGTCCCGTCCTAAGGGAAAGGCTTGGAGGTTCGATTCCTCTCGACGGCACATAGTTTATGTAATGTATCATATACTAACTTATGATACATCTCAAGCAATAAATGTTTATTAGTTGTACTATTAAAGTAGATTGAATAAATAGATATATTATGAAGCGGAATGATGCTATAAAGTTTGTCCTCATGAGATCTCTGGGAAATTTTCTTCTCCTTTTTAGTTTATATGGTGTGGCTGCAACTTTCGGTCCGGCTCTTTATTATGAAGCGCAATTTCAGATGATAAAAGTAAGAGGAGTAAATTTTCAGGTCGCAACAGCTGAAGAAACACCAAAGCAGCAGGGTTTTGAAGACGTAGCCAAACTAACACCAGCAAGTAAGGGAGAGCCGGGATTTGCTGAGATTCTTTCTGGTTCAAAAGACCAGATAATAATTCCAAGTGACACCTCATTTAGCATTACAATTCCCAAGATTGGGGCAAGTGCCAAAGTCTTTCCAAATGTCGATCCTGCCAACTCCAATGAATTCGTTCCCGTCCTTCAACATGGAATTGCCCATGCAAAGGGAAGTGTTTTCCCTGGATTTGCAGGCAACGTCTATCTTTTTGCTCATTCAACTGATGCCTGGTGGAATGTCGGGAGATATAATGCAGTATTTTATCTTCTGAAGAATTTAACAAAGGGTGACCCGGTTGTGGTCTTTTTTGAGAACAAGAGATTTGATTATGTAGTTGATGAAGTACTCGTCATGGATGCAAAAGATTTGTCACATATTGCCCGCCCGCAAGTGGGGGAGCAGAAACTTGTTCTTCAAACCTGCTGGCCGCCTGGGACCACATGGAAGCGTCTCGTTGTAACAGCCAACCCAAAGTAGAGAGTTTAACCCTTATTGGTTCCGATTAAAGCCGCAACAAAGACTGTGCGAGCAAAGCCCGGGTCTGCATCCATCCTCTCCATTGTCACCGAACGACGCGTTTGGGGAGCAGATTCGTTTACGACTCCTTCACCATCTCCATAGCCTTTTCCATTTGAAACTACTCTTTGTCCATTCCGGGAAGTTGCTTGCATTTCTTCTGTGGGGCCACCGCGTTCTGTCATGTAGTACTCCTCCAAAGCATAGGTTAATATCTTAAAGCTTTTTAATTAGATATTTTCTAGAAAGAAGTAAGGGCGGAGTAAGAAATTTCTTAAGGACTAAGTGGTTGGTAATAAGATCCTAGACTCCAATCAAAATGTTAACATTATCGTTATTTACCCTTATTACGCCGGTTTTCAGAGGAATTGTTATCTCTTTTTTATTTTTTTCTCTTACAATCAAAAAGTCTTTGATCAGAGAAATAAAATTTGCATGATAGGGGAGAACATCAAATTTTCCTTTATTATTTAGTGAGGTTATGGACAGCACTTCACCTTTGAACATAAGTTTATTGGGATCTTTTACAGTTAGTGAAAGTAGGAAATTGCTCATAGTGGTGCATTTTTGAGACTCCCGATGTCTTTAATTTTGTTGGGATTTACATTATCATATTTCCCATCAAGCAAAGCAGCAACGTCCTCAACTGTGTCATTTATAGGTACAAAAATTCCTTTTTTCTCAGTCTGTGGCTCTACTACAAAGAAGCTTTGAGTCATATAATTCTTGAGAAGTTTGGCTCTGTTATATATCACCTTATCTTTTTCGTTTAACTCGGATTCACCAATAAGAGATGCGATACGTTCAAGTCCTGCTGAAGTCTTGAGCAGTTGTTCTGCTTTAACAACTGTTCTCGCATGTGTTTTGCCAACGATATTCGGCTTAAGAGCTGTTGATATGGATGATAGGAGATTAATCGCCGGGTACCGCCCCTCCTGATAGATGGTTCTTGACAGCACGATATTGGCATCCAAATGTGTAAATACTGATTGTACTCCAAAATCCAACATATCATCTGAGGGCACATATATTGCCTCAAATGACGTGATATTGGCATCCTTTGTTGAGAAGAGCCTTTCATGTAGTGAGGCCATTTCAGAGGTCAGGGTAGGTTGATATCCACCTTCGGAGGGAATAGTATTCATAAGCATTGACAATTCATGACCTGCTTGGGCGAAACGGTAGAGGTTATCGATAAAGAAAAGGACGTTTTTCCCGGCGTCATCCCGGAAATATTCAGATACCGCGATAGCAGCTTGCGCTGTCTTAAATCTAATCGAGGCATTCTCTCCCATACTTCCATAAAGCAGACATACATGATCAAGTACCTTACTTTCTGTAAGCGCCTGAAATAATTCCTGCCCCTCACGGGCGCGCTCACCAACTCCTGCAAAAATTGATACGGTATCAGGATTTTGATTTATGATGTTGTGAATTATTTCAGTAAGCAGAATAGTTTTGCCTACTCCCGCTCCACCAAAAATTCCGATTTTTCCACCTTTTAAAATAGGGGAGAAGAAGTCAATTGCCTTAATTCCTGTCTGGATTATTTCCTTGGAGACAACAACGCGGTCAAAACTAACATCTTTGCTGTAAATTGGTCTAAGCTGATCTGTCTTTATTTCTCCCTTCCCATCCAGTGGCTTCCCAAATAAATTCATGACGCGCCCCAAGACTTGCGGTCCGGTGGGAATCTGGATGGATTTTTGAGTGTTAATTAATTTAGCACCGCGGTATAGCTTATCTACATGTTGGAATACGATGCAGTAGAAAGAATTATTGCTGGCTGAGGAATAAACCTCAAGCTGCACAGTCGGGTCCTCAGTCAGTACCAGAAGGTCGTGGAGTTGAGGTTTGTTTATCAAAAATTCAACTTCAACGACTTGTCCCTTTATTTGTTTTACGTGTCCTGTATTTTCTTCCATACCTTGATTATTAGATCATCGCTGATTTATAGCTGATTTTCGCGGATCCGTGTTTATCAGCTATCAATCCGTGTAAATCTTATTTTTAGCCCCTATTCCAAAGCCATCTTCCGGCCAATAATTCGGTCTGCTTTTTATTTGTTTCCATGATTTTTATCCGTTTTTCCTGACGTTTTAATTTATCAAGTTGTTTTTGAATATTATCTTGGGCTATTTCCATAGCATTGACACGGGAGGCAAATCTGGCGAGCTGTGCCTCCTGAACGGTTTGGTTAAGAAGGAGAGATAATATCTGATTTTCAAAATAGCTCAGAATTTCTTCAATTCCCGGTTCAAAAAGAAAGTTTTGCTGTATTTGCAGTTTTGAATCATGGGCCTCGTCCATTAATACGTCACCTGATAGCACAATTTGTGCCGGAGTTTGGGAAATAAGATTGTTATATTTACCAAAGAACACAATTACGTTTTCATAGCTTGCAAGTTTGTTGGAGAGTTTTTTAAGAAAGTCTCCTGTTGTACTGGTATCGGGTACATCAAAAAAATCATATGGTCTGTTTAGGTTTTCCTGATCAACCATGTTTTTCCCTTGCCGTCCTATTATGACGAGATCCACTTTGGCGGGATCTGTATCTTTTAATTTGGTTATAAAAAGTCTGACGGTTTTTAAAATAATATCACCATACAGCTTGTTGTTGGCGGCAACCAAAATCCAAATGTCGCGACCGTTTTTCTTAATCATATTTTTTATTGTTTTTTTGTTGGACTTTCTAAAATAAGATGTTCTAACACTTGAAAAAATTTCCTCAAGATCTTTTGAAAAATCACGTGAATACAAAACATAGTAGCGTGCAAAATTAATTTGCCCAATAGCATGTTCCTGATATGACCTGGTAAGCAAACCAAAGTCCTTGTTTATCGCAATTTCTTCCTGTAATTTTTTATCTTCAGCCATACTATAAATTTTTAATTTTCAGTTTTCAATTTTCATTGAATGGTCAATTTCTAAATGTTTTAATTTTAAAAATTGTGTCATTGTTATTTGATTGAAAATTGTAAATTTTAAATTGAAAATTGCCGTCTATTTTATTAATTGCATTATTGCTTCTTTCTTATTTCCAACTTCCCGCAGGAGACCGTTAAATGAATCTGCTTTCAATAATCCCTCAAGCATAGCTTTATTTGAAGGGTCTTTTGCTGCAATTGCGAGTTTTTCCCGCGATAATTCAATTTCTGATTCGGTATTTACAATTCCAAGCCAGACGAGGCAAAAAAGAACCAAATAAACTTCCTTGGGAAATGTAATTCCCTCCGGTTGATTAAAGAAAAATTGTATTTTTTCACCAAGCACGAGGGTGTTTTTGACACTTTCTGATAACTCTGATCCGAAGTGGGAGAGGTTTTCAACTTTTTCATACACTGAGAAGAGGGAACCAACCTCGCGGTTGATATCCTTCATTATTTTATCCTGAGTCTGCTTTCCAACACGTGTGACCGATAAAGGAGTGTTGATGGCAGGACGGGTTCCTTTGGCATATACGTTATTGTCAAAGAATAAATGTCCGTCAGTAATACTCATCAGATTTGAAACAATATAGCCTGTAAGATCGGCGTCCTGAGTCTCGGCAATCGGGAAGCAGGTTATTGAGACTTCACCCTTTGCCGGGTGTTTGAAATTTCCTGCCCGCTCGAGTAATTTGGCGTGAATATGGAAGATGTCCCCAGGATATGAATCACGTCCGGGGAAGCTTTCGGCAAGAAGAGAAAACTCTCTATAGAATTTTGCATGATTTAGTAAATCATCCATTATCAGTAAAACATCCCGTCCCTGATCCCTGAAGTGTTCAGCAAGCGTCATCGCCGTGAAGGGAGTTAGGAAAATAAGCCCAGGGGAGTCAAATGAGGAAGTTGCGACAATAATCATATTTTTTTTACGTGTCTCAGAGGAGATCATAAATTCCTCAAGTGACTTGATATCAGATCTTTTACTGCCGATTGCAGCATATATAACTACAACACCCTGTTCTACCTGATTACTAATGGTTGAGAGCACAAAAGTACTTTTACCTGTTTTCCGATCACCCAAAACAAGTTGCCGCTGGCCACGCCCAAGTGGAATTACGATATCAACAACAGCAGTCCCGGTCAGAAGAGGTTTTGTGATTTTTACTCTTCCCTCAATACTCTGAGGGGGTGTATCTATGGGTAGTTGGTTGGTTGTTGTATCTGAACCCATGGCGGTCAAAAGGGGAGTGGCGAATGGATTTATGACATGTCCGAAGAAATCATCATTTGCAGGTATGGTCAGCTGGTTATTGGTTCTGGCGACTTTGGTGCCTACCTTAACAGCATTTGGTGCAAAAAGTATTACCCGCACGGATTCTTCATTCAGATCATGAATTTGTCCCGTCTCACCCGTTTCAAAAACAATAATTTCTTTAATTTTGACACTTGGAAGGCCAGTTACTTCCACAATTGGATATTTCACCTGGGTGACTTCGCCATACTCGCCGTATTGTTTGAGATAATAATTGTAATCGTTCATGTTAATTAGGGATTAGGGGATAGGGGTTAGGGGTTAGTAATCTATTTAATCACTAAGCACTAATCACTAAGCACTAATCACTGGCTTGCATTTGCTCTATTCTGTTTTTCAGTGAGTAATCATTTGCGCGTCCCTTAAAACTTACCACGCTTCCTCCGATGAGTGTCCTGTCAACTGTGATATCCAAAAGCACTGTTTTCTTGTAGTTATCATAAAACCAGTCATGAATTGCACGGATAGTCTTGTCCTTTGGGTAAAAAGCAAGCATAAGGTGAATTACCGGAAGTGTGGATATTTGTTCCTGAATTTGTGTGAAAAAGGACTGCAATCCATCTCTATCTGACTTATTTATCTTATTTTCCTCAAGAAGATTTAAGATTGCATGTGTTAATTCAAAAGAGGTTTCTGTTGTAAGAAATCCGTCCAAAGTAAAACTTTCTTTAAAAAGCTCACCATTTAATTTTTCAAAAAGAAGTACAAGCTTGTTAACTCCGTCTTTGACTATCAGGTATTGATGTAGGGCAGATAGATTCATAGGTTGTAATGCTAATTACTACGAATTGCGTGCGAATATTTACGAATAAAAAAATTCGCATCTATTAGCATAAAATTTGTAGCAATTTGCATGTTACAGTTTGAACATTCCGTCTTTTTTTGCTTCCTCAAGACTTTTTACAATCATTTCCTCATGAGCATTCTCAGGAATACTGGTTCTAAGCACGTCGCGGTAAACTTTCTGGACGAGTGTATTTATTTCCTCATCAACCTTGTTAAGTTTGCTTTTCTTGTATTCCTCAATTTCTGATTCCGTCTTGGCAAGAAGCTCGGCCGTTTTTTTATCAACTGTTGTCTGCATAGACAGCCCATTTTTTACCAACTCTTTTGTAAATGTTTCTATTTTTTCGTTGTAAGTATTTTTACTATTTTCAACTGCCTGGTATGCCGCATCCTGCAGCTGTTTTTGAATATCTTGTAATGTCTCTTTGTATTCACGGTCAAACTGAGAAGAAGTGGTTTTAAGTGAATGAATATCGTCCGCTGCTATTTTCTGAAGTACTTTATCCATCTGTGCCTCAATATGCTCATTTGTTTGCTTGCCCCCGGCAATCATCTCAGAAGCCGCGCGGGTGGTCTCCTCCAATAAATCCTCCGCGTGTTTTTGAGCGGCTTTTATGATATCCATGTAGTCAGGATTATCCATATTTTTCTGATCTTCAGGTGATTTGGCCACGTGGGATAAATCTGATTCGTGGTTGGGCATGTTGTTTTCGGCTTCCCCCACATGTTTTTTCTTCAGCGCATTTTTTACAAAAATTGCAAAAACTGCAAGTAAGCCAACAACTACAGTTGCCAGTATAAAATTTTCTATTAAATTCACTTCAATAACCATATTTTAGCTAGATCGCCACTGATTTCCGGCAGATTTCCACGGATCCGCGATAATCCGCTATAAATCTGTGTAAATCCCTATATCACAATCGTATCACAAGATAAGCTAGACCAGTACCTGCAATTATTACAACAATAATCATTATTATGTTAAATACAATTGAGACCTGGATCATCCGTCCGGCAAGAGGATTTCGTCCTATAGCCTCAAGTCCCGTGATAACTGTTTTTGCGAAAATAAAGAATCCACACCCGAAGGTAACAAGGATAATCAAGCTCGCGACAACATATTGTAATACTTTTCCAGGCTTGTCGGAAGCTGCAATACTACCAATCTTAAAAACGTCAAGAAGCGGGTTGTTCAGCCGTGTGCTTGATGACATAGAGCGAGGGTTTATGGAGACTTTGATTAATTTGATTTCGCCCTTTTTTTTAAAATTTACATTTTCCCCGGCTTCACCCAGGACATATCCGTTTTCAACTGCCTTCATTCCCGTGCCGGGGGTTTCTGAAGTTGTGATAAAGTCACCCATTTTGATATTTCCTCCTGCATCTGTAACTTTTACGACTGCCCCGCCCTGGGAAACAACCGGAAAGCCTCTTTTTGTGCCTGCAGTCTTGAGGGAAATTGCAGGACTCAGAGTAACAACACCGACTATTTTGGTGTCATAAGCAACTGAGCTTAGTGCATAGCCTTTTTCTGAGGATACGATAATATCTCCCTCCTCCATCTTTCCTGGGCAATTTCAAGGTAATTGGCAATCCCGATTGAAGAGATTTGGGCATGTACATCTGTTACAGATAAAAGATTAAATATTAAAGATGAAAAAGTAAAGATACAGATTAAAAACAAGAAATATCTGATCTTTAGTTTGCCTTTTTGATTTTTGATTTTCGCGTGCTGAGCTTGCCGAATGTATGATTTTTGATTTTTCATAAAAAAACCTCCCCCGTGAGATAGCCCTTTCAGGGCATCTCATGGGGTCCCGTGCAGTGTCCCGTTAGATAATTTTGTCCAGTCTAATGGGACTACTTCACTGGGACTCATGTTATAATAGGCCGTATCTTAAATGTGACAGATTTATTTGCCCTTGTAAAGAGTAAAGTAATTGTTCCATTGCTCAATTGCTACATTGTTATTGCTTTAATTTCTCGTTAGTAAATTTTATTAATTGATGAATCTCTATCGGCAATACCTGTAGGTTTTTTAAGATATGCTCATATTGTTCTTTGGTAACTAATTTTCTCATATTAGACTTTTCGTTCCAGTCTAAACCTTCTTTTACAGAACCAAAACTGTAATAGTAAAATTTGATTTTATCTCTCTTTCCATATCTGCCAAATCCCTCTGCAATATTAGCTGAAATTGAGTCTATTGCTGTGACAAATTGTGTCCCCACTGTTTGCTTATTGAACCATTCCCATTTTATTACGATGTCCCAAACATATTGAGATAAGTTGAGAGATTTCTTATAACAGTCAATATCATTAAGTTGTAGATATTTTTTCATAAGGTTTTTAGCAATGTAACAATTTAACAATGTAACAATGTTTTAATTAACTATCCACCAATTAAACTTCACGTCTTTGTTGATAGCTGAATTTGTCTCTACATCAAATGACTCTCCATTTATCTGCCCTGTTACGGACAGTGGTTGAGATGTCTTGGTTTTTGGAGTCAGGAATATCTTTGATTTAGTTGTAACTGATGTCGTGTCGATTGTTATCTTTGTGGTGCCTGTCGGAAGTATTGCTTCCCCCAAACTCGCCCCAGCAACCCCTGTCCCATCATCTATATTTAACTTCTTAACAGTAAGAATCCCATTAACTTTCATATTTCCCTCTGTATCTATAACTATCTTTCCATCTAAGATATCTATACCATTTACTCCATCTGATTGAAGCATAAGTGGTCCGGAAGTAGTATTAAGTGTAGCAAAACCGTTCTCACTGAGTCCTTCTATTGCAAGAAGTCCTATGTTCATCCTTCCTGTTATACCTACGTCGGCGAGCGTAGTGCGACCTCCCACTGACAAGGTTCCTGATATGGTTGCTGTTTTGGTATCAACATTCTCCAAGCCCAATTGAGCACTGTTGCTCGCAGGGGTTAGGGCATAGGGGTTAGTGGTTAGTAACGACAGATCTGCTTCAAGCGAAGCAACTCTATCCTTAAGAGCATCCTGATCAAGCTTAAGGTTTTCTATTGCTTCTCGATTCGCTTCCAGCTCACTCGAAGAAGAACCATTATTGTTCGAGCCTGTCGAGAACCCGGCAGAACCGCTTGCAACCTTCTCCTCAAGTTTGGTCAAGCGTTTAACTATATCCCCTAGTGTCCAGCCAAGGTCTTTTTTAGGGGCAGGAGGTGGTGTGCCGCCAAGCTCTGTTATGGCATTTTCTTCATTAAATGGCAGGATCAGGTTGCCATCCGGGTCAAGGCTAAGACCGGCCAACAGATTTCCATCTTGGTGGGAGATATTTACAAAGGTCAATACCATTGTTTGTCCCGAAGCCGGATCCCAACTTTCAAGCGCTTTACCGATCGTTGCTCCCGGGCCTGTTGCGTTCATAGCTTTTCCAGGTTCATCAGAGCTGGTCAGATAATCGCCAGGCTGAATTGCGGCCGAGTTTGAAGCTATCTTGACTGGCACACGGCCTGAAAGGGCAAGGAATACAGCCCGTCCCGAGTGAGCCTCAGAATCGCCCAAAACGTATCCCGGTTTGGTTGAGATAATGCCAAGTGTCGATGAGTCATAAGCGTTATTTGTTTTTTGGACTCCTGCATTGAGGCTCCCATCTACTTTGACTAGGTCTCCTGCCCGCACGGAATCGTCATTGGTATAGTAGACCTCGGCCAAATCAGCTCCCATTACACGGAAGGCATTGATAGATGAGCCGGCATAGGCTTTTGTAACGAAAGCATCGGCGGTATCTTCACCGAATTGCAATTGTACCGTACCGGAAGTTCCCGCAGTTGCAATAGTACCCATAATTTCAAAGACGTCATCTCCCGAAGATCCTAAAAAGTGGGTCTGGCTTACCCCGCAGGCTTTATTGCCTTGGCTTCCGTTTGCTCCGGGAGGTGGCTGGAATGATATAACACAGGTTGAGCTGGCTGGGCCGTTAACTCTAAATTTTATATCAGAAATAGTACTAACAGCAGCCTGGACGACAAAATTGAAGGTCCATGTCTCATTGGCTCCGACGCTAAAGCTCAAGTCAGTGGCATCGACGAATGTCGTACCACTATCATTTGTATCAGAAGCTTTTTTCTTGGATACTACACTGCCTGAGGTGACACAATCCTGCCAGCCGCCGTTTTCATAGCAGCGGAATCTCTTGGCATTGGAGTTGTAGTACATAGCTCCGTCTTGACCTGTTGGGTCGCCTGCAGTATTCTTGTTGTCCAAAAGTAGAAGATTTCCTGTGCCATCTGCTGTAGCTGATCCGACCTGAACATCTCCCGCTACTTGCAGCTTGGATGATGGATTGGTAAGGCCGATTCCCACGTTGCCTATGGCTGTTCCTGCAGAGTTGATGCCAAGAAGGACATTTCCAGCTGCTCCTGCTATGTTGCTGGTTGCTCCTGAGGCTGTTCCACCCGTACCACCATAGAGAAATAGGCTTCCTCCTTTTCCACCTGTGTTTAATGTACCAGTTCCTGAGGTATTTCCTCCCAAACCACCTGAAAGAAGGAAATCTCCTCCAACTCCACCCAGCTTAGTTCCTCCTGTTACAGTTGCTGCTCCACCTGCTCCTGTTGTGAATGCAAGATTTCCTCCTTTTCCTCCTGTGGAAGTCGTAGCGCCAGAGGACGTTCCTCCAGCTCCACCTGTTAAGCTAAGTGCTCCGCCTATTCCACCAACACCCGATGCATTGGTTGTATTTCCACCTATTTGGCCAAGCACGGTTAGAGCATTTCCTGCTGGTGTTCCCGGTGTACTGCTAACACTTGCAAGTGTAACACTGGTACCCAGTACATCAAGAAGTGCCCCTGGCGCAGTAGCGCCGATGCCGACGTTGCCGCCTAAGAAAGCAGCAGCGTACATATTACCTGTACCGGTTGGAGCATTCACAGTAAGCCCGTAAGCATTGGTGACTGTACCAACTGCCCCGGCTTGGATGAGCAACCCGTGAGTGTTGGTTATAGTTGCATTGGTGCTCTGTATTGGAGCTCCTGCTATACCAAGTGTCGCAGCATTGGTAATAGTACTTGCTCCGACAAATGAATAGGTAGGCTGAGTAATTAAGACTTCTCTTTGTGTAGTTAGAGCTCCTGTGGCCCATTGCCTACCTGCTGTTGTCAGTGTTAAAGATGGAATTTCTGTTGATAATGTTTGATTGGTGTTAACTGCTCCCGTATATACTATTCCTTTTAGGACGCCAGTCGCAGCTGCTGTTTGGCTGATGGCAAGATTG
>DATLNW010000057.1:0-2851 GCA_035536575.1 Lysobacterales bacterium | reverse complement strand
CTTCAGAAAAAAATTAATGCATTAAAGATTATTACTGAGCCTTTCCATCGACCTTTTGAGTATGATGTTAACCCAAACTTGAGAACTGACTTAAGGACAATAGAAACTACTGAACTGATTAAGCATTTATCAGATAATGGTTTAAAAATTGACCGCCTTCATAGAATCGAATGCTACGATATCTCCAATACGCAAGGGACTTACGCCACAGGATCAATGGTAGTATTTACTGAGGGAGAAAAAGATTCAGGTCAGTATAGAAGATTTAAGATAAAGAAAGATGGCACGCCCAATGACTTTGCAATGATGGAGGAGATGTTGACACGCAGGTTTAAACATAATGGTTGGGAAATGCCAGATCTGGTTATGGTTGATGGAGGAAAAGGACAAATCTCCTCAGCTCTTAAGGCTTTTGCAGTTAACAACATCACTCTCCCACTAGTTGGTTTAGCAAAGCGCGAAGAAACCATCATCATACCGACAAACGAGTATCACGAGTATCAAAAGTACCACAAGTACCACGGGGAAAGAGCTCGTGATACCAGTGATACACGTGGTACCCGTGATACTCAATTTACGGAAGTTTCTCTTCCAAAAAATAGCAAAGCTCTCCATCTTATCATGCGTATCAGAGACGAAGCGCATCGGTTTGCAATTACTTATCATCGTTTGCTCCGCAGCAAAAACGCCCTTTTGTAGCATTTATTTATTTCCTGGTGACAGTGAACTCATATGGGAAGAATAAAAATGAGGCCGGCATGTCTTCGATCAAAAAGCGTTGAAAATCCCCGTATATTTTTTTGCGCTCATTGATATCTACTGTTTTTCTTCCGTCCTCAAGGAGCTTATCAATTCTTAGATTCTTATACCTTGTGATATTACTGTTTTGCCCAGTATGCCAAAGAGCATACTGATCAGGATCTTTTGGAACATTAAAGTCTCCAAGGAAAATCTGGAACCTGTCCGGTACTTCATCAACTTCTTCTATTTTGGTCTTAATACCGGTCTTTTTCCATTCCGCAGCAACCAACTTTGCGATATTTGTATATTTTCTAAGTGTTGTTATGTTGAGGGTTGGTTTGGAATCAGGAAGTAAGAGATTTGCGTGATCTATGTCCTGCTTCCTTTCAGTTATCTCGTTGTTAAAATAAATTGACGTGGGCGCGTAAGGAATATGCGCTGTTTTGCCGTATTTCTCACTCGTCGGAAGGGCATAATTTAGACCGAGACGAATTTTCCGGTCTGAAAGTGTCGGATCTGTGGTATTGTAAAACAGCGCGACAAGCTTTGAGTAATTCACATCTTTTTTAACTTCTGTACTGGGGAATTTTGCAAATGTAGTATTTTGAAAATCAATGCTGGATAAACCGTTTGCTTGTGTAATCTCCCCAAGCGCAAATGCAGTCTTGAGGGCATTTTCCGTTGGATAGAATACATATCTGATTTTTTCAAATCTATTACTTTTAAGACCAAGGGTTAGATTTTGAACGAAGTTACCGTTAAGATCAATATCTTTTATGTAATAATCCCCAACTCCAATGTAGCCGGATTTAAATACAGGTCTTGAGACTGTCACCAAAAAGGGGGCATACGGATCTCTGAGTTTAAAAACTATTTTATTTTTTTCAGGACGTTCTACTTTTACATCTGAATAGTTATACACCAGCTTCTTTGATTCAAGTTTACTCCCATCATTGAAATTTTTGTCATTTTTCAAGGTAAAAATGTAGGTTTTTCCCCTATCTTCAATCGAGTACTCCTGGGCTAAATCGGGATTTATGCTTCCATCACTTCCGACCCTGGTTAATCCCCTTGACAGCCTATCCACAACAAATGGTGGAAGATTGTCTCTCTCATAAGACCCGACAATCCCGATTACCGGTTGTCTTTGGAATGTGAGGATTGTTTTTAGGTATTTTCCACCTAATATAATTCCCAAAAAGATTAACAGGCCTGCCAAGAATGACAAGAGTAATATTTTTTTGGATTTTTTGATATAGGCTTTGATAAGCCAAAAGATGAGCCTTCGCCTTACAACTACCATAAGCGTTGTTGAATTAAGAATTAAGAAGTAAGAATTATGGTTTCAAAAAATTAAGTAAAGAATAGCTAGTCCATGATTCCCGGTTCATAATTCATAATACTTATTTAATCTGAGGGAACAGAAGGGCAATTGATAAAATAACCAGAAGTGTAGCCAGCACAATGGTCGAGCCTACAAGAAATTTTTCTACATTTCTCTTACTCCTGTACATTTCCCCGCCGCCTCCAAAAACCGGTGACAGACCTGCTTCAGGTGCCTGAAGCAAGATGCTTGCAATCAGAAGTACTGCTACTATTGCCTGTGCTACTGTGAGAATAGTTCCTATCATAATTTGCTATCTTCAATTATATAATTTGCTTACAGTATATGCAAGCCTACTCCATAAGCCATGATAGTGTGGATTCTATAACTGAAATTACAAATGCCGTAAAAACATATGCAATATAAATATTAAAATCTATCTCGGGTGTAGAAAATCCTAAAAAATTAAGTTCGGGATAAGTAAAAGGACCAATACTAATTCCCTCAACAAATCTAGTCATAAGATACAAAATCAGGGCATTTGTAATTATGGAAAACAAACCAAGTGTTATGAGTCTTATGGGAAAACTAATTATATTTAATATCGGCCTGAGCACAAGAAACATCAGAGCCAGCGCAGCACCACCGATAAAAAGCGTCTCCAGACCTCCTGATATCTTAACGCCTGGAATAAGTGAGGGAAGAAGAAAAAGGGTAAACGTATAAATAGCGATTTTTCGAAGGATTGTTTTCACTAGTAAAATGCTATCAAGTATACTGATGACT